>JAQTNB010000039.1:5027-8442 GCA_028714055.1 Candidatus Omnitrophota bacterium | reverse complement strand
CAACCCTGCCTCGATAACGCGGGGCTTGCTTGAATCAAGGGAAAGGCATGCTTCCGTAACCTCCTGAATGCTTTCTACCAGCCACTGCATGTCTCCGGCGGGATCCTGGGAGCCGGGCCCGCAATTGATGTCCAGGGCATCCGCGCCCGCCTTAAGCTGCGCCAGGGCGCACTCCTGGATGACCTTCTTGTCCTTTTGGCGTATTGCGGCGCCGATCTTCTTATACATGCCGTTAATAAGTTCTCCGATAATGAACATGGCTACCTCCCCGACAGAGCGGCAATGTACGATGACACCTCTTTGACTGCCGACGGATGGCGCATGACCAGGATATCGGCCCCTGCCTGTAAAAGCGCGGCCGACGTGATCGCCTCCCAGAGGATGCCGCGCCGGGACTCATCCCCCCAGGAAGGAAATTCATCCGTGCCTGCCTTGGCCTCTTTTGCGCGCCAGGTCTCCTGGGAGACAAAACAGATAAAAGGCGCGGACATCATCTTATCCCCGGCAAGCGCGGCAAGGCGCGCCCGCTCCATGATCGAATATGCGTACTCCAGGCCATACCCCAGGGCGCCGATCGTCGGATTGATGACGATGCGCTCCACCCCCAGCCCCATATCCGAAATAAGGATGTTCAGCTGTTTTGCGATATTGATATCAATGGGGGATTCCGCGATCACATTATGCCCGTCGGCAGAAGCCGCGGCAACAAGCGTCTTGTAATTGTCCTGCACGCACGATCCCAGGAGGCAGCGCTCTCCCTTGGCTGCCTCGGAACACAGCGGCATGACCAGGTTGTCTTTCTGGTCATCACCGCAGCCGGTAATGATCAAAGGGACCTTCAGGCGCTTCAGCAGCGCCGCGATGAATTTGGCTTCCTGCTCGGGGGTTTTATTCTGGGAATCCGGGTGCGCCCCCAGAAGCCTGACGCAAAGGCTCTCCGCTTTATAGGTATCGACGCACTTCTGGGCCCATTCCAGGGGGTCCCCGGCAACATCCTTAAAAGGCCGCAACGCCTCCTCAGGCCAGTCCGTAGGCGTTATATCCCAGACCTCATAGGAGATGCATGGCTTAAACGGGGCCGTGCCCTCATGGCGCAGGAAAGGCAGGGCATTCTGGCCCCCTACCTTTATCACCGAAGAACGCGTTCCCCCTTCCTGCGCGGTCGCGCCGATCGACACGCACGAGACCGCACCGGAGCTCTTTTCGATCGCTAATTCGCTTGGCATATGATCCTCTCTTCCAGCGCCTTGACGGCTTGCACGCTCAGGGTATCGTCCCCGAGCCCAAGTAAGGCCCCTCCGTTAAGGCTTAGTTGCGTTATGTTGTTGTCGGACGGAATACTCCCGATAAATTCCAGGCCCAGATCCGCTGCTTTCTGTTTTTCAAAAGCACCCTCCAGGCGGTTAACCAGTAAAAGCTTGTGCTTGACCTTGATCTTGAGTTCCTGGACCAGGGCCGCGATGCGCCGCGCGGCTTTCAAGCCCACGATGCTGGCATCGGAAACCACCAGCAGCGTGTCTGCGCTGCGGGTAGTGCGCCGGGAAAGATGTTCCAGGCCCGCCTCGTTATCGATGATGACATAACGGTAATCCTTGATCAATGAAATCATGAGATTCCGCAGGATATTATTGACATAACAATCGCAGCCCGGCCCCTCGGGCTTGCCCATGGTTAAAACGTCGAAGCCTTCTTCTTCCCGGATGGCATGATGTATCCGGTATTCGATAAATCGGTCTTTGGTCATCCCCGCGGGGACCTCATCGGGGTGAGCGCAGACTTCATCGAGTATCGAGCCGATCGTATCGCCGGCCTCCGCGCCCAGGCTCTCGGCGAGATTGCTGTTAGGGTCGGCATCGATTGCCAGCACCGGGCCTTCGTTACGCCGGACGAGCGCCCTCACCAGAAGCGATGCTATCGTGGTCTTGCCTGTCCCGCCTTTTCCGGCCAATGCGATCACGTATGACATATGCAGTTATTTGCGCCCGGAGGAAACCGTGGGAAAAAGCCCAAGGTCGGTATGCGGAAAGAAAAGCGCCGCCATGTACTCTTCCATATACCCGGGTTCAACCGAGAGCTCGACGTAATTCATCCTGCGCGCTATCTCATCGGCCCTGCGCATGGCGTCCCAGGAAAGCAGCATCTGGCGGCTTCCCGAAAGCGAACTATTGCCTATAAACAGGAATTTTTCCCGCGGAAGGTCCGGAAGCAGCCCGATACGCACGGCATTCTCCATATTCAGGTATGTGCCAAACCCTCCGGCGATAAAAACCTTATCCACCCGGGAAAAATCCAGGTCCAGGTGCCTGACCAGGACCGATATCGCCGAATAGATCGCCGCCTTGGCGCGCTTTAAATTCTCGATATCCGCCTCGGTAATCACGATGTCGGAGGCGGTCGCGCTCTCTTTTGCGAAGACAAGGATAAATTCCCTGCCGAACTCTCCCTTGCGTATACGCTCGGACTTGATGTCCCTGATCTTACCGTCCTTGTCAAGGGCCCCGGCGGCAAGCATCTGCGCGATCGCATCGATATACCCGGAACCGCATATCCCCGCCGACAGGGCATCCCCGATCACGCTCACGGAACAGGAGAAATCGCGCGGCCGGATGGAGACTTTTTGTATCGCCCCTTTTGCCGCGCGCATCCCGCAGGAAACCCCGCTTCCTTCAAACGCAGGGCCCGCAGAGGCCGCGGCACACACCAGGAATTCGCGGTTACCCAGGACTATCTCGCCGTTTGTGCCGATATCGATGAGCACGGTGATCCCCTCTTCCTGATACTGGCCGCTGGAGAGGACGCCGGCGGTAACATCTCCGCCGACGTAACTGGCGACTCCCGGGGCACAGGCAAGCAGCCCCTTAGGATTGATCATGATGCCGGCCTCGGCAGCGCGCAGTATGCCGACGGAATTGAAAACCGGCGTATACGGTTCCTTTCTGATGTAGGTAGGGTCCACCCGCAGCAAAAGATGCATCATGGTCGTATTCCCCGAGCAGAGGATGCAGGTAACGTCGTTGAGGTCTATCGCCTGCTCCTTGATGAATTCCCTGATGATCTCGTTCATATCATCGACAACGGCGCGATGCAGCTCATCGAGCCCGTCTTTGTTGCGGGCATAGATGATGCGCGTGATCACGTCGCTGCCGAAAGCGGATTGCTTGTTGTAGGTCGCCTTGGTGCCCAGTACCTTTTTCGTGTTCAGATCGATGATCTGCGCGGAAACCGTGGTCGTGCCTATATCAAAACAGACCCCGAAATTCCTTCCCGACGTATCCCCCGGTTCAACGTTCACCAGCTCAATAAGATCGTCGAGTTTTTTTGCCAGGGTCAGCGTTACCTTCCAGTCGGAAGCGCGCAGAAGATCGCTTAGCCCCCTGATCGCCGGAAGCCCGGCGTGTATGGAGCTGCGCGGCTC
>JAQTNB010000039.1:1489-5017 GCA_028714055.1 Candidatus Omnitrophota bacterium | reverse complement strand
AAGAGCCTTTCGGTATCGCTGAGCTTGTCTTCCAGTTTAGGCTCAGGGACCTCCAGGAACAGCTTGGTTGCCAGCGGAGAATGGACGAAGAGGTCGCTTGTCCCGGCAGGCGGCAGGGTCTCGACATCCTCAGGAAGAGAATATTCCCTGCTGGGGACTTCCAGGGTTAAACGCGATTCGGGAGGGACTTCGACTTCCAGGTCCCCCTGCACCGCGGTAAGGCAGGCCAGATACATCCCCCGGCCGCGTTCTTCCGCGGACAATACGCCGTCGGACTGATAGGCTACCTGCCCCTTCCTGATCATTACCTTGCACCTTCCGCACACCCCGTCTCCTCCGCAATGAGAAGTGATATAGACCCCGGCGGAGATGGCGGCAGAAAGCACGCTTCTGTCTTTCTCTACCTCCACGGTCTTATTGTCCGGATAAAAGGTGACGCGGAACTTTTCCATGGATATGTCAGGACAAATTTTTCAAAAATGACGGCAGGCCGGCCGCTTCTTTGGGCCCTACGGTTACCTGCCACCCGCATGCCTCCTGCAGGTCTCCGCTCATCACTGCCACATAACCGGGGATGACGATGGTTTTATGGGAGACTGCCGAGCCTAAAGAGGCTTTTTCCATCGCCTGGACGATCTTCTCGGGAGTGAACTTCTCGGCGGCCCACGCCGTCAGGACCGACATGCCTTCGGTATCAACGCTTAAGATGTACGCCGGGACCTTACTTGCCTCGACCTCACCCAGGACGGTATAATAAGAAAGCGAAAAATTCGTCGTAACCAGGACCGGGGACTTTTCGCTTGCCTGGCCGATCCCATAAAGCTTAGGCTCTATCTGGAGCGGCTTCTGCGGGTCGGTGTAAATGTTCTGCCGCAGCGTCAGCAGCGCCAGCGCCTCCGCCGGGTCGGCGTTTTTTATCAAAACAATACCCGCGTATTTAGCGATCCAGGTGGCAGCCCGCACCGCTTCCCGGCAGGGATCATCGTCTTCGGCAATGACAAGAACCGGGAATCCGAGCCTGCGGTTGTTTTTCTTCAGCGCCTGCCTCCTGATCTGAGTGATGTCCCAGAGCTGATCACCGACGGGCTTAGGGCCCGGTTCAAGAAAAATGTCGCTGAGGCCCTTCTCTTCAAAGAGGGCGGTCAGCCGCGTTAAGCCTTCGATATCGGGAGCGGTCACCACAAGGGGGCATTTAAATTCAAGGCAGAGGGAGGCGATCTGCGAAGCGTTTTTTTCATCCGCGTGGTATACCAGCGGCCGCCGCGATGCCGCAACCGCCAATCCCGCCTTGAGCGACTGCGGGTCATCCGACATCAACACCAATGCCAGGGAACTCTTATCCATGGCGAGCTTGACAACCTGCGCAAACCTTTGCGCGCCTGAGCCGCTGCGAACGGCAACCAGGTTGACCTGAAGGACCTGGCCGACCCGCTCAAATTGCATCCGGGATATCTTTTCCAGGCGCGAAACGATCTCGGCGTCGCTTAAGGTATCGTCCAAGATGAAACCGATCCCGCAGGGGCGATGGAATTTTTCTTCGTGCCTGAAAAGCACTGTTTCGTTCCCGACGGAAAGGCTCGCTTCCCCGGTGCCGACAACGACCTGCCTGATCGCGGGCTGGCTGGATGCCTCCAGGACCCTCTTGGCATCATCGCTTAGAAACGGGCATTTATCGAGCGGGACCGCTTTCTTGGCAAGCTGCATGGCAAACGCAAGGCAGGTAGCAAACCCGCACTGCCGGCAGTTGGTTTTAGGCAAAAGCTTGTAAATATCAAGACCGGATAAAGCCATTTCTAGGTTCTCCTCTCCTTAGCTGGGGCATTGATCAGCGCGGCAAGGTATCCCGCGCCGAAACCGTTATCAATATTGACGACCGCAACGCCTGGCGAGCATGAATTCAGCATGGTCAGCAGCGCCGAAAGCCCGCCAAAATTTGATCCGTATCCGCAGCTGGTCGGCACGGCGATCACCGGGCAGCTCACCAGGCCGCTTACCAGGCTTGCCAGCGCTCCTTCCATCCCCGCGACGACAATGATCGCGCCCGCGTCCCTCAAAACCGCGCGCGCGCTCATCAGGCGATGGATCCCGGCAACCCCCACATCATAGAGCCTCAGCGGTTCCTGCCCCATGGCTTCAAGCGTCACGCAGGCTTCTTCCGCAAACGGGATGTCCGCCGTCCCGCCGGAAACAACGACGACCTTCCTGGCAGGAGGGGTTTTTTTGCTTTGCAGGTAATAGCCGAGCTTTGCCGGATGATTATACCGCAGGGCGGGGATCGCTTTTTTCAGGCGCAGGAAGACCTTTTTCTCAAGCTTGGTCAACAGCAGGTCCTGGCCTTCTTTCAACAGTGTCTTTGCTATCTTGACGATCTGGCCGGTCTCTTTCCCCGGGCAATAGACCGCTTCGGGATACCCCCGGCGCTTAAGCCTGTCCGTATCAACCCGCGCAAAACCAAGGTCGCTATAATGCTTATTCATCGATTAGGAAATGCGTTTAAAGAAAGAGGTAAAACCGCCGAGCTAATAACCTTTCAGAATGACGACTAAGAGCAGGAAAATAAGAAGCGCAGACAGGACGTAGAAATCGTGAAAATAGAAAAAATCCTGAAACCGCACAAAGAGCGTATCTTTCTCTGCGACCTTGCGCTTGCTCGAGAAAGTCTTCATGAAATCTTCGACCTGCTGGCGTTTAAAACGCAGGAACACCCCCCCGACCTTGTATGCCGGGATCACGCCGGTCTGGGAAAGGTCAACGACCTCCTTCTCGGAGAGCCCCAATAACAACGATACGTCACGGATAGTCAATAACTTGTCTTCAGACATGGCTTAAAAACCCCTTGCTGCCCGGCTTATGAAACCTTTCCCGCCGCGACCCATGAATCTATGGCCTTGCGCTCGAACCTCCAGGCCTCCCCCTCTTTGATGGCCGGCATCTTACCGGAATGGGCCCACTCCATCACGGAGTTAAGGTCCACTTCAAGGTAGCGCGCCAGCTCTTCGGGGTTGAGGAAATCATGGAGCATACTGCAGGTCCCTTCCAATACCGCGCCTTCGGCGACATTGAGCTTTGCCGGACGGATCTGGCCCTCTACCACCGCGGTGGGCAAAAGCGTCAGGCTCTCCCTGGCGACTATCTTCCCTTTGACCTTGCCTCCGATGATGATATGGTCCCCGATAATGTCGCCGTTCACGTTTGCGCCCGGGCCGATGGTAAGGCTGCCTTTCGTATCGAGGTTTCCGTCGAATTTACCGTTGATGCGCAGGTTCACATAATCCTTGAAACTCAGGTTTCCCTGCATTGCCGCATCGACATCAAGGACCTTCTCGTCGTTCTTTTTCTTAAAGGCCATACCTGCCTCCTTTACTTCATTCGCGACCGCTCGCCTGCCTGCAGTGACTCTCCCGGCAGTATCCTCGCCTCCACGCGCCTCAGAAAGAAAAGGACTATCAGGGTCAAAGCGGTGGTGATTATGGCGGCGCTGTAAAATCCGCACCCTGTCGAAAGGCCTATACCGGCGGCAACCCAAAG
>JAQTNB010000039.1:0-1479 GCA_028714055.1 Candidatus Omnitrophota bacterium | reverse complement strand
GGCCTTGCGGCGTTAGTCAATCCCCTGACATTGGCCCTTTCGCGGATGATATTGCCCGCGCCGAGGAACCCGATACCGGTAATGACCCCCGCGGCGATCCTGCTGGGGTCAATGGGGGCCTCGTTCTTATATATATCAAAAACGTACAAAGATGTCAACATGATAAGACACGACCCCATGCAGACCAGGATGTGCGTGCGCAAACCCGCATGGCAACGGTGCATCTGGCGCTCAAAACCGACAAACCCGCTGAGCATTAACGCAAGAACAAGACGTATCGCTACCTGTAGATCCGTGATCATACGGCGGCCTCCCGGAGTTTATGGTTGAAAAATAACCCCTTTTTTAAACAGCTGGTAACCCAGCCCCGCGACCATCGCGGCATTATCCATGCAAAGTTCTTTCGGCGCAAAGACCGCGCGCACCCCTTCTTCCTCTGCCTTCTGAGCAAGAAAATCACGCAGCCTGCTATTTGCCGCCACCCCGCCTCCCACGATCAGCAATTTTGCCTTCCTGGCTGCGCAGGCAGAGAGTGATTTTGCGGCCACGGACCTGACGACCGCCTCCTGAAAAGAAGCGGCGATATCGCGCTTGAGCGTCAGAGGAACGCCGGCGCGCAAAGCCCGGACGCGATACAGTACCGCGGTCTTGATCCCGCTGAAACTGAAATCAAAGGGCCGCCTGGTATCGCAGCAGTTAAATTCGATGGCTTTGGGATTGCCTCCCGCGGCGATGCGCTCGATGAGCGGCCCGCCCGGATACCCCAAGCCGAGGATCTTTGCCACTTTATCAAAGGCCTCTCCGCAGGCGTCATCAAGCGTTTCTCCGATGAGATCCAGGCGGTTGTAATCCCGCACGTAAAAAAGGCTGGTGTGCCCTCCGGAAACAACCAGGGCCATAAAGGGAAACCGCACATCGCGCAGCCCAAAGAGCCCGGCATAGATATGCGCGTAAAGATGGTTGACCCCTACCAGGGGCCGGGAGAGCGCCAAGGCAAGCGCCCGGGCAAAAGATACGCCGACAAAAAGCGACCCCAGAAGCCCCGGCTCCTCGGTAACGCACAGCGCAGAGATCTTTTGCAGAGGCAGGCGCGCGTCTTTAAGCGCGCAGTCGCTCACCTGCACGATGGTTTCAAGCTGCTTGCGGAACGCGATCTCCGGCACAACGCCGCCGTAGCGCGAGTGGTAGCGCAGGCTTGAGCTGACGACGCTGGAAAGTATTTTTTTGCCGTCCCGCACCACTGCTGCGGCAGTCTCATCGCACGATGTCTCGATCCCTAACGTATATGTGGCCACGGTCCTCTAACGGGTCAAGTCGGAAACAAAAACCAGTTTATAACCTTCCTTGCGCAGTTGCGGGATAACCTCCTTAAGAACCGCGAAAGTCGAAACACGGTCATGGCCTATGCCTATGGCAGAGCCCCGTGCGCGCGCCAGGGATTTAAGCTTCTGGATCTGCCCTTTTATGTACGCGGGGTCG
>JAQTNB010000038.1 GCA_028714055.1 Candidatus Omnitrophota bacterium | reverse complement strand
GGCGTCAGCCGTAATACCGACCTGGTGGTCGCCGGCAAAGACCCGGGGACAAAATACGCAAAGGCCAAGGCTTTGGGAGTGCGCGTTATCGACGAGCAGGAATTTGCGCGGCTTTCTTCATCATAGGAAAAGGAGTTTATCTATGTCTGGTGCCCGTTTCTTTAACTGGTGTGTCGTAGGGCTGCTGGTGTTTTCCTGCTGCGGCTGCGAGGCCTTTGTGCGCAAGTTCACCCGCAAGCCGAAAAAAGACCTGGAACGCAAAGAGCAACTGGTGCTGGAGCCGCAGGTATATGAGACGCCGCGGCTTTCCAAGGAAGAGCTTTACCGGCAGCACCTGCTTTACTGGCAGTCCTGGCATGATGAGCTTATCCAGGCGCTCGGCGGGACCAACCGCAAAAAACAGCTTGAATGCGCCCAGCAAGCGCTGGATAACCTGCTCCTGATGCGTTCAATGATCAGCGCGCCGTACAGCGAAAAGGCCTCGGTATATATCAAGCGGCTGGAGACGATGAGAGACCAGATCGGCAAAGACGCATACGGGAGAGATGCCTCAAGGCACCGCAGTGACGCTGAGCGCCTGCGCGCCGCGATCCTGAGGGAATTTTCCTATCAAAAAGTGAAGAATTTTCTGCTATGATCATTGAGAGCGTCTCCGTCGGCCCCTTCGGAGTCAACTGTTACGTTTTGGCCTCTGCCCGCGGAGAAGAAGCCATATTGATCGACCCCGGCGACCAGGAGCATAAGATCAGGCGCACCCTTGAAAAATTCGGGCTTACCCCCGCGTTCATCGTAAATACGCACGGGCACATCGATCATATCGGCGCAAACGACAAATTCGGCATCCCGGTGTATGTGCACAGCCTGGATAAAGGGATGCTCTCCGACCCCCGGCTTAATCTGTCGCAGATGCTCTCAAGCCCATTTGCATGCAAGGCCCAGGTCCGTACGCTTGAAGACGGAGACCTTGTTGAGCTGCAGGGGATAACCTTGCGCGTGCTGCATACGCCGGGCCACACGCCCGGCGGCATCAGCCTGCTTATGGGCAATATGGTCTTCAGCGGCGATACCCTTTTCTGCCGCAGTATCGGCAGGGCGGATTTTCCCGGGGCCGACGAAGCACAGCTGGTCTCTTCGATCCGCGCAAAGCTTTTTACGCTTCCCGACGATACGCTGGTGTATCCGGGGCACGGCCCCGTTACCACGATCGGAGAGGAGAAAAAGGAGAACCCGTTTCTTTAAGCGATTATGAAAGAACTGGTCGAAATGTTCCTGAGTTACCTTTCCGCGGAGCGGGGGCTTGCGCGCAATACGGTGGTTGCCTACCGCGACGACCTCGGGGCGTACCTTGAGTTTATCGCGGGGCAGAAGATCGATACGCTCTCCAAGACCTCGCGGGGAGAAGTAACGGCATTCATGCTTTCGCAGAAAGAAAAGGGCATATCGCCGAATTCGATCGCCCGGCGCCTGGCCGCGATAAAAACGTTTTACCGTTTCCTGGTGCGGGAACGCATACTGAAAAACGACCCTACCGGCCTTATCGATACCCCGAAGCTTTGGAAGAAGGTGCCGGATACCCTTTCCACAAACGAGGTGGATGCCTTATTGGCACAGCCGAACATCCGGGAGAAACAGGGGATGCGGGATAAGGCGATACTGGAGACGTTTTACGCCACCGGCATGCGGGTTTCCGAAGTCTGCGGGCTGAAAACCGAGAACGTAAACCTGGAGGTCGGGTTTTTGCGCTGTATCGGCAAGGGCAACAAAGAGCGCATTATCCCGCTGGGGAAAAAAGCGATCGCCGCCATTACCCGCTATATTTCATCAAGCAGGCCGCGGCTGCTTAAAGGCAAAGAATGCGAATACCTGTTCGTCAGCAGGTCGGGCAAAAGGATCTCCCGGCAATCGCTCTGGAAACTTATTAAGCAATACGCGCGGCTTGCCAGGATCAAAAAACCGATCAAGCCGCATATCCTGCGCCACTCCTTTGCCACGCACCTTCTGGAACGGGGAGCGGACCTGCGTTCGGTGCAGGAGATGCTGGGGCATTCCAATATTTCGACTACGCAGATCTATACGCATATCAGCAAGGACAGGCTTAAGAGCATACACCGTTCTTTTCACCCGAGGCCTTAAAAAATGGCTGACTTGAAGAATAAAAATATCCGGCAGCGCATGAAAAAATTGCCCCGCCGGACGCTGCAGTTGATTTCCACGGCGCAGGATACCGCCGCCGCGCTGGGGGCCGGCGCCTACCTTGTGGGGGGCTTTGTACGCGACGTGATATTGGGGGTGGGGAATTTCGATTTGGATATCGTGGTTGAGGCAGACGGCATTCTTTTTGCCCAGGAGTTTGCCAGGCGCACCAGCGGCAGCATCGTCAGCCACACCCGTTTCGGGACGGCAAGCGTTGCGCTGGAGGGGGGTTTAAAAGTCGACATTGCCACTGCCCGTAAAGAGACGTATCCCGTGCCTGCCTGCCTTCCGCAGGTAAGCCGCGGGACGCTCAGGGACGACCTGGCCCGCCGGGACTTTACCATTAACGCTATGGCGGCGTCGATTTCCGCCGGTGATTTTGGCCTGCTCGTAGATTTCTTCGGCGGGGCCGAGGACCTGCGGCGCGGCAAGATCAGGGTCCTTCATCCTTTGAGTTTCAGGGATGACCCGACGCGGATCCTGCGCGCCATCCGTTTTGAAAAAAGGTACGGCTTTACGATCGAGCCGCTCAGCTTGCGGCTTCTCAAGCAGGCGGTCGCGCAGGGGCTGATCCAGCGGGTCGGGCCTCACCGCCTCAGGGATGAGCTGGTATTGAACCTGAAGGAGAAGCGCGTGCTCGAGCAGCTTAAGCGTATCCGCGAGCTTACGGGCTTCGGCTTTATCCATCCCCGCGCCGCGTTTCCCCCTGCAGCCCAGGCCCTGGCCGTTTCATGCCAGAGAGAGCTTTCCTGGTTTAAGAGAAAATTTCCCCGCCACCGGGGAGTGGATTCCTGGCTTGTGTATCTTGCCTGCCTTCTTGAAGAGCTCAACAACGATGAGGTGAGGGAGACCTGCCGAAGGTTTGCCTTGCGCGGCGGGGATGAAAAAAGGATACTTTCTTATAAGAAGGCGGGGGGTTCACTCATCCGGCGCCTGGCTCAAAAGTCCCTCAGGCCTTCGGAGATCTTCGGGTGCCTGGAGCCTCTCAGTTACGAAGCGATCATACTCCTGCGGGCCCGCACGAAGGATGCGCGCGTGCGCAAAAGGACCGAAGATTTCTTTGAGATCTATAACGGGATGAAGCTTTATATTTCCGGAGACGACCTGCGCAGGCTCGGCATCGCCCCCGGCCCGTATTACCGCAAGATATTCTCCGAGGTCCTTGCCGCGAAATTAAACGGCGAAGTCAGGACGCCGCAGGAGGAGCTGGCGCTGATCAAAAAGATCCGGGAGGCATTATGATCGCCGGGCTCCCGGAGCTTGAGCTGTTCATACCGGAAAGTAACTCGTTTAAGTTCCGGAGGATGGTATTGTAAAGACGGAGATGTTTTAGGGAAAGGGGTTTTGAGGATGTCCAGGCACGATAAGGTTACCCACGCAATCCAAAAGGAAGTAAGCACCATCATCCATGACGAGTTGAACGACCCTCGCCTGGGTTTCGTGACTATTGTCAAGGTGGAGATGAGCCCTGACTTGCGCCATGCCAAGGTTTTCTTCAGCGTCCTGGGCAAGGAAGAGGAGCAGGAAAAAACCAGGGAGGCGCTTGATTCGTCTTTGGGGTTTATACGGCGCCTCGTTGCCGAACGGATAAACCTGCGTTTTGCGCCGGAGATCATGTTCATCGAGGATAAATCCTGCGAATATGTCTTTGAGATCGAGCGGGCATTGCAGGAGATAAAGGAGCACAATGAGCCTAAAAAGAGCCGTCGAGTGCGTCAAAAGACATAAGAGTTTTATCGTCACCTCCCATACCAACCTTGAAGGGGACGCCATCGGTTCTGAGCTGGCGTTTGCCGCGCTTTTACGCTCCCTTGGCAAGCGCGTTACCGTCATAAACCATGACCCGATCCCCGGGGAATACCGTTTTCTGCCCGGCATCGCGCGCGCCCGGACCATGGACAGCGCGCCCAAAACAGGATTCGACTGTTTTGTCACCGTCGACTGCTCGGACATTTCCCGCTGCGGAGCGGTCGCCCGGTTGAGCGCGGGAGCAAAAGAGATCTTGAATATCGACCATCACATAAGCAACACGGGATTCGGGGACGTCAACTGGATCGACGCGCAGGCCTCTTCCACTTCGGAGATGGTGTACCGTTTTTTTAAAACGATGCACAAAGACTTCGACCGCCAGACCGCCGTGCTGCTTTACACCGGCATCCTTACCGACACCGGGTCGTTCCGTTATTCCAATACCAGAAGCGCAACCCATGAGGCGGCCGCAGAGCTCCTGCGTTACGGGGTGAAGGTCAATGTCATCTATCGCTGCGCCTATGAGAACATACCTTTTACTCACCTCGTGCCTCTGGTAAAAATACTTTCCACCATGCGGCAGGATCCGTCGGGGAGGCTCGTATGGATGAAGATCAAACGCAGCTTTTTTAAGGGTTCATGCGGGTATTTTGATTTCAGCGAATACGTGCTGACCTTTGCGCGCTCGATTAAGGGCACGGAAGTTGCGGTGCTCTTTAAGGAGCACGCGGACACAAGCACCGGCGTGCGCGTCAATTTCAGGTCCCAGGGTAAAACCGATGTCAACAGGATCGCCAGGTCTTTCGGCGGGGGAGGGCACCGTACCGCAAGCGGGTGTGTCCTGCCGGGAAAGATCGACGGCGCTGTCCGTAAGGTCATCGCCAGGGTTTTAAGGGAGCTGAAGTGAAGGTAATCAACGGCACGCGTTCGATCACCGGGCTCACCCTGCCGGTCGTTGCACTGGGCGTGTTTGACGGGCTGCACCGCGCCCACCGGGAGATCTTGCGTGAGACCGTCCGCCTGGCGCGCAAAGGCAAAGGCACCGGCGTCGTCGTCACCTTTTGGCCCCATCCGCAAAAGCAGCAAAGCGTTTATTCCCTCCAACACCGCCTCAAGCTTATCGCCGCAAGCGGCATCGATGCCTGCGTAGTCATACGCTTCGACAAGCGTTTTGCGCAGATGCCTGCGCGCGATTTCGTGCGCGATATCCTGGCCGGGCGGCTGCACGCGCGCGCGTTATGCGTAGGTAGGAATTTCCGTTTCGGGAAAAACGCTTCCGGCGACTGGAGATTGTTGGTGCGGCTGGGCGAGCTGTACGGTTTTAAGGTTAAGGTCTTCGACGTCATAAAGGACCGGGGGCATACCGTCAGCAGCACGCTTATCCGGCGGCTGATCCTGGCGGGAAAACTGCGCGCGGCAGAAAAACTTCTGGGCAGGCCCGTGACGATCCTGGGGACCGTGGTGCGCGGAAGGTCGATCGGCAAAACCCTCGGTTTCCCCACGGCCAATATCAACCCGCATCATGAAGTATTGCCTCCTTCCGGGATTTACGCGGTCAGCGCCAAAGTCGGCAGAAAAAAATTCGGCGGCGCCCGCTATATCGGGACCCGGCCGACGTTCCGCAAAAAAGAAAACCGTTCTTTATCCCGGCAGATCGAAGTCCATCTTTTCGGGCTGCATCCCGACCTATACGGGCAGGACATGGAGATCCGCTTCTTGAAAAAGATAAGGCCTGACCGCAGGTTCTCATCGGTTGCGAAACTTGTTTTAAACATAAAAAAAGATATAATTGCCGCAAAAAAGATAATTTCCCGCCACTAACAACACCCCAATATATGCCTATCTTATAGGCTTTTATCCACTACCCATTGTATTTAATCAAGTTAGAGAAATATTTATCTTGACAATAATGTAAATATTCTCTATACTTTGGAATACAAAGTGCCATAAAGTGGGGGGAAGTGGTAAGCTAAAATCCTATGTTTTACGGCGAATATTTCCATTCCATGGACCGCAAAGGCCGGTTGATCATGCCGGCAAAATTCCGCGAATCCGCCAAGACTCATTTCGTGGAAAAGTTCTATGTTACCCGCGGCCTTGATAAATGCCTTTTTATGTTTTCCGAGGAGGAATGGCGCCTCCAGGAGGGAAAATTCAAGGCGATCTCTTTCACTAAGCAGGAGGCGCGCACCTTCAACCGGCTTTATTTTTCCGGCGCTGTAGAAGTCGTGCCCGACAGGCAGGGAAGGATCCTGCTGCCCCAATACCTGAAAGATTTCGCGGAGATCAAAAAGGACGTCGTGGTCGTGGGCGTATCCAACAGGGTGGAGATCTGGGCGAAGGATAAGTGGGAATCTTTTTACAGTAATTCGCGGGCCTCTTTTGAAGAGATCGCTGAAAAATTAATCGAAACTTGATAACCTCGGTGGAATTGAGCGGTGGATCAGAAATATCATATTCCGGTCATGCTTGAAGAAGCATTGCGGTATCTTGATTTAGCGCCCGGTAAGGTCATCGTGGATGCCACGATCGGCACCGGCGGCCATGCGCAGGGGATCCTTGAAAAGATCATGCCCGGCGGCAGGCTTATCGGCATCGACCGCGATGAAGATTCGCTGGCGATAGCGCGCAAACGGCTTGAGCCGTTCGGAAGCGCCTGTCAACTGGTATACGGGAATTTTATGGATATCGATGAGATCCTCAAGGCATTGAAAGTCACATCGGTCGACGGGATGCTCCTTGACCTGGGGATATCTTCGTATCAACTGGATGACCCCAACCGGGGGTTTAGCTTCCAGCGGGAAGGCCCTCTGGATATGCGTCTTGACCGCAGGAGTTATATCTCGGCATATGACCTGGTCAATAACTTAAACCGGGAAGAGATATCCGATTTGCTCCGTTCTTTCGGGCAGGAGCGCTGGCATAACCGTATCGCGCAGTTCCTGGTGCGCGAGCGCGAGAAAAGCCCCATTGCCACCACCTCGCAGCTCAGCAAGATCGTAGCCAGCGCCGTGCCGTCACGCTACAGGCATTACCGTATCCATCCGGCGACGCGCACGTTCCAGGCGATCCGCATCGCCGTCAACAGGGAGCTGGAAAGCCTTAAGGTCGCGATAGACAAGGCCGTGGAGCTCCTGGAAAGCTCCGGCAGGATCTGCGTTATTTCTTTTCATTCGCTTGAAGACAGGATCGTAAAGTTCGGCTTTCGCCAGTGGGCTGCGTCGGGGGGCCTGAAGATCATCACGCCAAAACCGCTTACCCCCACCATGCAGGAGGTGCACGGCAACCCTGCCAGCCGCAGCGCAAAATTGCGCGTTGCCGAAAGAACCGCGGGTGAGAAACGATGATCAAGGTGCCGAAATTCATGATTGCCGTGACTTCCATCACCCTGTTTGCCATTCTCTACGTGTGGCAGCAAAGCGAGATATTCCGCCTTGCCTACGCCGGGCAAAAGAACGTCCTTGCCTGCCAGGATTTGATGGATCGGAATAATTATCTACGTTACAATATAGAGCGCAGCGCTTCGCTCGTCCGCCTGGGCAATAAAGTCATCGAAGATAAGGCGTTCGAGATGCCCGTCATGTACCGTTTAGTGACCGTAGGCGGCGCTTCAAAGAACCTGCGGGCACAGAAGCAGGCGCCTAAGCGCGAGAGCCTGGCGTTCCGCCTCTTCGGCATCAAGAGGCAGGCTGAGGCAAAAACAATCAATCCTTAAAGTCAGGCGTCCATTGTGTATATCTGCGACTATCGCCGCAAGAGCAGGGCGGTATTTTTATTTTTATTTATTTTCCTCTTATTCTGCATAGCCCGTCTTCTCTATATCCAGATCTTCCGCTCGCAATATCTTTCCGGGATCGCCCGCAAACAGCAGAATGCCTATATTGAGCTTGAGCCGCGCCGGGGCACGGTCTTTGACGCGCACCTTAAGCCCCTGGCGGTAAATGTCGCCGCCGAATCGCTTTTCGCCGCGCCGAACGATATCCCCGCCGCCCAGAAAGAGCAGATCATACGCGCGCTTCTGCCGATACTGAAAGTAGACCGCTCGTATTTGTCCGAACGGCTCTACCGGAAGAAGGCGTTTGTCTGGCTCGCGCGCAAGCTTACTCCCGAGCAGGCCCAGGGCATCAGGAAGATGAACCTGAAAGGGCTTGATTTTATCAAGGAGAGCAGGCGTTCGTATCCGAACGGCTACCTCGGCAGCCATATCGTGGGTTTCGCGGGGCTCGACAATACGGGCCTGGAAGGCCTGGAGCTTTACTATGACAGGTACCTGAAGGGAGAACCCGGCTGGGCCATGGTACTGAGGGACGCGCGGCAGAAAAAACTCGACCTTCGCCAAAAGATGATCCTGCCGAAGGACGGTAACAACCTGGTGCTTACCATCGATGAGGTGATACAGTATTTCGCGGAACGCGAGCTTGCGAAAGCCGCTGAAAAATACCATGCCCGGGGCGCAAGCATCGTGGTCATGGACCCTTATACCGGGGCGATACTGGCGATGGCCAACAGGCCGACGTTTGACTTAAATAACCGCACGACCGATAAAGACGCGCTGC
>JAQTNB010000037.1 GCA_028714055.1 Candidatus Omnitrophota bacterium | reverse complement strand
AAAGCGATACGGGACTGGAAACTTATACCGTCGGGCTCACCTGGTGGTTTAAGGAGGGCTCGCTTCATAACCTCAAGGTCAATTATATCATCAGGAGCGCAGAGCGTAATTACGGATCCAAGCCCCGGAACATGATCGCGGTGCAGATGCAGTTCGCTTTTTAAAAAAGGGGGATCATGGTGAAGAAAAAGTTTTTGTTCCCGCTGCTCGTTTTATTTCTCTGCGGAGCATGCAATACCGAAGCTTTTGCGGAGCCTTCGGCAAAGAAGCTTTACTGGTTTATCCCGGACGGCATGAGGGCAGAGCCGGGCCTGTTTAATATTTACGCCTGGGCGCAGGAGGGAAAGCTCCCGAACGTAAAACGCATGATGGATACCGGGACCTACGGGTATTGCAAGCCCGTGTATCCGGGGCACACGCCGGTCAATTTCGCCACCTTGCTTACCGGGACTTATCCTGAGGTGCACGGTGTCAGCGACGGGCCTATGCACGTAGAAGGCAAGCCGCTGTTAAAACCGTCGGTCGCGGGTTTTAGTTCGACTGCCAAAAAGGTAGAACCCATATGGGTAACGCTTGAAAAACAAGGCAGGAAAGTCGGGCTCCTCTCGGTCCCCGGCTCAACGCCCCCTGAGATCACCGGAGGTTTTACCATGGTAGGCAGGTGGGGCGGGTGGGGGGCAAATTTCTATGCGGTAAACTTTGAGGATCGCGGGGATGGCAGCAGGAGGTATCAGCGCGGAAGGGGGAACAGGCTCTTTTTCTTCGGGCCGCCGCTGGCGCTTTTTCCGCCCTCCCGTCAGGCGCAAGACTGGGGATCCATGCCCGCTACGTATTCTCCCGCCAGAGAAGCCGAATGCCAGGCATGGGGTTCGGTTATAAATGTTTATATTTACGATTCAACCGACGACAGCGCCGTTAATTACGACCGGATAGCCTTTTCTTTCGACAAAAAATCGCTCATCGCGGATTTACCCGAAGGGAAATGGAGTGAGTGGCTCCCCATAACATTGACCTGGAACAAGCTTACCGTTAATACCCAGTTTAAGATCAGGGTGATCAAGCTTGAGCCGGACGGTTTTTTCCGGATACGCTTCCTTTATAACGTCATCAACAACAGCGTGACCCAGCCGGAATATTTAGCAGAGGATCTTACGGAAAACGCAGGGCCCCTGGTTGAATTCGTGGATAATTTTCCTTCCCAGCTGGTTTATTACGACGAAGACAAGGAAGTATTTCTTGAAGAGATGGAGATGTCGTTTGCCACCCACATGCGCCTTGTCTCCCATTTTCTCAAAAGATACGCGCCGGAGGTATTCATTGACGATACCTACAGCCCTAACCAGATGCTGACCAGCAGGTGGTGGCTGGGCTACATTGACCCTTCCAGCCCGCGTTATCAGAGCATCGCCGCCCAGGAAAGGGAAAAGTTATGGCAGGAAGTAAAACAGATGTATCAACGCCTCGATGATATTATCGGTTTGTATCTGGACAATGCGGACGCCGATACGGTAGTGGCCGTGTGTTCCGATCACGGGGCAGTTCCGCTGCATACCAACGTGCATCTGAATAATCTTTTTGCCAAAAAAGGCTGGCTGCATTATGTCATAAACCCCGAAAGCGGCGAGCCCGAGATCGACTGGCAGAAATCAACGGTCGTTTATTTAAAATTCGGGAACGTCTATGTTAACCCGGACGGGCTGCATGATCAGGACGGGAACTGGCACCGCGGATCAGGCCGTGCGTACCGGAAGCTTAGAAAAGAAGTGTCCCGGGAACTGGCTTCCCTGAAAGACGATACAGGCAAAAAACCCCTGGTTAAGCTCGCAACCTGGGAAGACGCCAAGAAGGTATTCCGGCTTCCGCATGATCGCGTGGGAGACCTGGTCATCTCAAACCTCCCCGGCTACGGCTGGAACGAAGAAGTTACGCATGACGGCAAGCTTTTTTCCGCGTCGCTTAATACCGGTTACAAGCAGGCGATTATCCCCGAGCGCACTCCCGCAATGTGGTTTCCTCTTATGCTGGCCGGGCCGGGAATCAAGCAAGGGCATTACCTCGGAGATAAGCCGGTTGAGGCCGTCGATATCTATCCGACGCTGATGGAGCTGATCGGTGCGCAGATCCCTTCGTTTGTCCAGGGGAAGGCGCTGGATGAGGCGTTTTCAGAAGATATTAGGAAGTAAGGCGGCTGAAAGAAGCCGCGATATTGAGCATTTCCTGCAGGTTGAATTCCTCTACCGGCCTGAAGAGCGTAATTTTATATATTGTCGCGCTCCGGTGGTCATAAACCACATAAAATACCCCCCGTTGTTTTATCAGGTCTTCCTCCCAGACGCCGAACGTGTAACGCTCTGTGGCGTTTGCCACTAAAACGGCTGTTTTTTTTCCCAGTATCTCAAGAGTTGATTCCTGGGGTTTCTTATCAGGAGGGCAATCGGTTGTTACGGTGAATTCTCCCGTATAGGGGATGATCTGGGGGGAATAGAGGGCCTTGACGATAGCGTATTGCGACCCTGTATAGGCGCCTGCTTCATCAGCGGTGAAGGGTTTGATTATCTCCATCTCGACCCGCGTGTTCCGGGCTTGCGCGGTGATCGTGCGGTACTCTTTTTGCTTCGCAATGAAGGTAAAATCTTGTTGGACGTTCGGCTCCTCCGGTAAGTCGAAGATTACCCCATAGGAGGCGAGCGCGTCGTTGAGCTTCACCGGGATTTGCGCGCAGGCCCTGCCGAAAAGAGGCATGAACACAAGGAGCGAGATAAGGGTATAGGCGAGCGTATTGCCCGCCGGAGAGCCTGACGTCATTTTTTTTGCCATCTTCGCTCCTTTGATTTTTTTAGTTTTTCGAGCAGCGGCTGCACGTATCCGGGAGAGTACCTGGTTGCCCGGTATATAAGGTCGCATCCTGTTTTCGTGTTGAAATCGCTGATAAAGTCCCAGACGATCTCTCCTTCGGGGGTAATTTCAAATATCCTGTTTTTCTCTGCTTCACAGATCAGGGTATTGCCGTTAGGGAGCCTTTGGGCCGAAGACATCGTTTTGCTAAAGAAGCTTTCTTTCGGTTCAGCATGGTATTCCCATTCCATGCATTCGGTTATGGGGTTGAGTTCGACCACCCTTGACCAGCCCCGGTGTATCCCGTTGTCAAAGATGAGGATATTTCCGCTGGGGAGCATGGTTGTCGCATGGTGCCCTTCGACTATCACTTCAGCGCAGGGCCATGCCCAGAGGACATTGCCGTTCGGATAATCCAGGACCCCGATAATATTGAGCGCGCTAAAACTGAAGAGTATGTTTCCTTTGCGAAAAGAACTATTCCCTTTCGCCGCAGGCGAATCATTCAGCACCTCGCAGGCGTTATTGTTTGCCCACCACCCTTGAGGGATGATTGTGGTCACCGCCACGCGCTCTAGCTCCTGGATGTGTGCCTCACCTTCCCATCTCCAGCTGATTTTTTCAGGCGGCTTAATGATCTCTATGCGCGGAAGTTCCGGTGTCCCGGTGTTTGGATTTCCTGATTCATTGCGGCTGATCAGGTAATACCCGCCGGAAAGCGCCTGGAAGGTATGGTCGATCATTCCCTCAAAGCGGGTGATGGTATTGCTTTCGGGATCGACCTCACAGAGGGCCTCTCCGTTAATATAGGCCAGGGTCCCGTCCGGCTTCAGGGATGCGGAGATCGTGTCTTCCTCGACCATCCATTCGTGAACGATGGAGCCATGCATATCCACCAGATATATGGGCAGCAGCGTATTCGCAACGCTTTCGATTTTCAGGTTCCGGTGCGCAAATAAGGTGTATCCGTTGAAGCATTTCCCCGGCGTATATATCCTGAGGCCGGATTTTTTGGGGTCTGGCGTTTTGGAAGTCACTGTTTTCTTTGTCAGCGCCTCCTGCCGTTCCCTGGCAAGATTGAGCATTCTTACGGCATATTCGTTATTGCCATCGCGATCAAGCGTTTTCTTGAATTTATGCAATGCTTCTACAAAGCGCCCAGCAGCCATATCCTGGCTTGCTTCCGCATAGATTGTATCGAGTGTTTCTTGAGGCAGGGTTTGGCAGAAACAAACTGCGGGAAAAAGCACGGCAGAGTAGCAAGATAACAGGATCGATATGCGTATTATACGGCGTTTAGGCATGGTTTGCCTGCAAAATTATTTTATTCCGATATGCATCTATTGGCAAGCTGTTTTCGCTGTGTTTGAATAGCGGGGTATAATTTTACCGGTGACATTCGTGTTGAAAGTACTCTTTGCCGCATATATAATGGGTGTGCCTTTCTTTCTATTATCTCATTCTGGCAGGGCGCCAGGTTCGGGGTTTGCTATGATGAAAAATAATTCACCAATGCCGGTCCATACCGGCATATATCGCAAGACGGCTTCCTTCGCTGCCGTCTTTTTGGTTTTTGGTTTTTTTTGCGGGGCAGCGTGTGCAAAAGAACGCGCTGTGCCTGCCGCGGCAGCCTATCAAAAAGCCAATGTCATACTGATCATACTGGATGCCCTGCGTCCCGAGCGCCTTGGTTGCTACACTCCGTCGCAAGACACCTCTCCCCATATCGATGCATTAGCGCAGCGAGGGGTTGTTTTTACCAATGCCTTCAGCCAGTCTCATCTGACATTGCCAAGCGTAACGTCTCTCTTTACGTCGCTGTATCCGTTTGTGCATCAAACACGGCATATATTCAGGGATAGCGTTCCTGAGCAGGCTTATACACTGGCAGAGGTTTTGCGGCTTCAAGGGTATCAAACGGCATGGTTTGGTTACCTGCGTGATCCGCATTCTGGATCTGCTCCCGGCTTGTTGAAGGGGTTTGAAGAAGGGGTTGAGATCAGGCCGGAAAGAATCTTCCAGTGGATCGAGCAAAACGGGGAAAAGCCGTTTTTTATCGCCGTCCATTCCTACGCCACTCATGAAAAAGACTTTATCGGCAATCAATTTGAGAACAAAATATTCGCAAGGATACCAAAATCATTTTTGCAAAAAGTCGAAGATGCCCGCGTTAATGGTTGGCAAGGATTTCAGAGCGACCTGCGGAACAAGCGGGAAGGACTTTATGACTTTTTGGGAAAGGATTGGATCGAGCAAAACTGGGATTTGCTTATGGAACCTTATTCGGCAGAGCGGTACAAAGAACTTATGTACCGAGCGCCTCAGAGCCAGCAGAAGCTTTATATGCTTGAGGCAGTGACCGGGGGGCTGGAGAAGGCGTTTGCCTCTTACGGGGAAGAAGCAACGCAAGGGTTCCTTGGTTTTCTTGATAGCGCACTTTTTGACTTTGATCAAAATTATATGGCAGGATTGCACGCGCTCCTTGAGAAAAAGGGCCTGGATCAAAATACCGTGATCGTGATAACCGCAGACCACGGGAACGAATTTTTCGAACACGGCCGTTTAGGCCACCTGGGTCCTCTTTTTGACGAATCAATACATATCCCGCTTATCTTTCACCTTCCCGGGCATCAGGAGAGCGTTGTTATCAATGACCTTGCTCAGAGTATCGATATATTCCCCACCCTGCTTGACCTGCTGGGTGTGCCTATCCCCTCCCAGGTACAGGGTATAAGCCTGGCAGGGGTGATGGCCGATTCCCCTGGGGCCAATCGCCACGATTATGTATACGGCCAGAGCGTCGGCGGGCTTTTATACATCCGATCGCGTCAATGGAAGTTGATATTGCCCGGGGAATCACTGTGCTACGGCACCGATACCGGAGCGCAGCTTTTCGATCTTACAAGAGACCCGCAGGAGAAGATAAATCTGATTGCAAAAAAAACGCGTGTCGCCGCAAAATTAAGGAAAAAACTCCGGGACAGATTCGGCTTGTGCAACGATAAAAAGCTCTTTGCGCGCCCGGGCAATTGAGCCAAATACTCTCTTTACGTCCCCCCCGGCTTAGGGTATAATTGTTCCATAAAATTACCGGTGTGTGCAGGCTTTTTGCCCTGTCGTCTAATGGTAGGACACTAGACTCTGGATCTAGGTATCATGGTTCGAGTCCATGCGGGGCAGTAGAATTTGCCCGCCTTTTTAAGGCGGGCAAATTCATCTTTAAAGCCCATCCTGAAAATTGCGAAGAGATTTTCGGAATGATGAGGCGAAGAGCCAACGTTGATAGAGTACCCTGATTAGCACGGCTAATCAGGTTTTTTTTGCCGTTTCGCCGGCACACTTGGTATTAATAGGCTGGAAAAACATTATAGCGGAGTTATAATAATGCAAAGGGTTATCCCCCTCCTCACAATGTCTATATACCGGGAAGGCATCCTCTCAAATGAAATATTGCGGAAGCAAATTTAATCAAGCCCGTATTATTGCACGGTATATTTTGACCCACGACATACGCTTGACGCTCATCCGGTCCTGGAATCGCCTCCTGGCGTATATCAGCCTCAAATTAAAAGCTTCACGCTGCATTTCAAAACCCGTATTTTTGTTCGTGGAATCCGCATCGATATGCAATCTGCAATGCCCCTTTTGCCCCTGCGGCAGCGGGGAGAGGAAGCTAAAGAATCAGTTTATGGATTTTGAAAAGTATAAAGCCCTTATCGACGAGACATACCCGTACGTCATCGGGGTAGGATTGTTTCTATACGGCGAACCGCTGCTGAACAAGGATATAGCCAGGATGATCGAATACAGCACCTCTAAGGGCATTGTATCGAGCATACACACAAATTTGAATATCATGGATGAGGGCCTTGCCGAGGGACTGGTCAAGGCAGGCTTATTTAACCTTGTTTTTTCCGTGGATGGCTGCACGCAAGCGTCGTATGAGAAATACAGGGTGGGGGGCGATATTACCCGGGTATTCAAGAACATCGAAATGCTCATCAGTGCCCGCAAACGGCTTAAACGCAAGACCCCCATCATTGCCTGGCAATACCTGGTCAATAAGTATAATGAACAGGAGATCGGCATGGCCCGTCAGGCCGCAAAGCGGCTCGGGGTGGATTATTTCGTGGAGAATTTTTTCCAGATCCCCGAAGGCAAAGTACAAAGAAGCAGATGGGCTACGGAGATCGATACGTATTCCCTCTATGACAGAGAGACCTTTGACGAAAAACAAAAGCCCCAGGAGTACTGCAACGACCTTTGGGACACATTCCGCGTCGATTGCGACGGGAACGCCTATTTCTGCTGTTTTGTGGCCGATAAACAAGCCCATCATTATGGAAATGTATCTGAAAGCAGTATCAAGGATTTGTGGAATTCCCCTGAGATGGTCCGCGCCAGGCGGACGGTAAGGGGAGATAACCTGCTCGGAAACAGAGAATTTTGCGCTTTATGCAAATTTTCGCCCGCTCATTTTGCTCAGTTCCTAAGGAAACGTTAAGATAAGATGCTGACCGTCGAAGAATTAAAAAGCCAAAGATCATATCAGAATGCCCTGCTCAACATAGAAGAGATGAAGCAGAAGAAGTCGGTATTGGGATCGTACCCTTT
Source organism: Candidatus Omnitrophota bacterium (assembly GCA_028714055.1). GTDB lineage: Bacteria > Omnitrophota > Gorgyraeia > Gygaellales > Profunditerraquicolaceae > JAQTNB01. Next base: position 1,285 of record JAQTNB010000037.1, on the reverse strand, counting down.
GAAAGTTTATGTCGAGGCGACTCAGCGCTGCGACCTGGACTGTATTATCTGCAGCAAGTCCAGGCATAAAAGCAGGGTGGATATGCCTATGGGCTTATTCTCTGCAATAGAAAAGGAGCTGTTCCCGTATGCCTCGGAGGTGGATTTTTTCGTCGGAGGGGAGTCTACGCTTGCGCATAACTTCCATGAGATGATACGTTCATCGCAAAAATACCACTTTTTACCGGTAATATTTACGAACGCCGCCAATATCAGGGAGGAGACGGTCAGGCTCATGGTGGAGCTGGGATTTTTTGTCAATATATCCCTGGAGGCGGCCAGCAAAGGCCTGTATGAAAAAATAAGGCGGGGCGCCCGGTTTGAAAATCTGATCGGCAATATCGAACGGTTCAACTATTATAAAAAAAAGGTCAATAATCCCCGGTTCCATATGCGCCTTGCCTGCACCTGTGCTCCGTTTAACATTGACCAGGCGGTCAATATCGTGAAATTCGCCAAAGACCACGAGATAAACGACGTTTTTTTCAATAACTGCGACAGGAACGTATTTGAAAAAAAATTTTACCTCTCAACGGTAGCCACGAAAGCATACCGAATATTAATGGATGCCAAGGCTTTTGCCGACGCGCACAAGATACGTTTTTCCTGCCAGAAAAGGATCGGCCCGCTCGAGATAGAAAAGGCGCATAACTGGAATGATTTCAGCCTCGCTATCGATAGATACGTTCCCCGCTACCTGGAAAAATACAACCCGTATAACGGCAACTGCCCTCATCCCTGGATACAGACTTTGATCAGGACAGACGGTACGGTAATGGCATGTTGCCAGGGGTATCTGAAAATGGGCAGATATAAGGGCGGAGATTTTAAGAAGATATGGAATAACAAAAGGTACCAGAAATTACGCGGCAGGAGATCTTATTACCATTGCGGCATGACGCCGGGAAGATGGTATTGTAATCTTACGCGGACTTCCATTTGGGAAAGCTGATATGAAGGTCGCCTTGATCAATCCGGCGGTAAAGGGAGCAGGGGCTACCGTAGAGCCGTTAAACCTTGGCTATATTGCCGGATACCTTGAGCAAAACGGCATCGAGGTCGCGATCATCGACCAGCTGGCCGGGGAGGATGTTTTTAAAGAAATTACCCGAAGCCGCCCGGATGTTGTTGGAGTCTCTTGCATGACCCCCATGGCAACAGACGCATACCGCATAGCCGATACCTGCCGCAGGAAGGGGATTTTAACTGTCATGGGAGGCCCGCATCCCAGCGCAATGCCGGAAGA
>JAQTNB010000036.1 GCA_028714055.1 Candidatus Omnitrophota bacterium | reverse complement strand
TATCGGCTGGGAGTATTATGACGGAAACTTTCCGACATTCGAGCCTGATAAGCCTTTGACCGCCCAGGAGCTGCAGGCCTCCATACGCAGGATCATGGGTAAATTTTACCAGTTTAAGTACATGATAATGGCTGTACTGCATATATTTTCTTTTCCCGCGCTTTTGTTCTTCTTGTATAATATCAGGAACGGGTGGAGAAAATGGTACCGCCCCTGGAGAAACCACCTGGCCCGCTTCGGAGGCTGGATGATCCTGAAAAGCTGGACCGCGGAATTCAAAAAAGGCGTATTTTCCGGGAAATTGGCTGCCGCTCAAAAACACATTAAACATACGAAATGACGGTTACGATCGAGATAGTCTTATTGTGGATCGCGGTCCTGACGCTGGCGAGCATACTGGCAAGCAAGGTCTCCGACAGGTTCGCGGTGCCTGCCTTGCTGCTGTTTCTGATCATCGGTATGCTGGCGGGGAGCGAAGGCATCGGCGGGATATATTTCGACGATTTCCGGGCCGCCAAGACCATCGGTATCATCGCGCTGATCTTCATCATTTATTCCGGCGGCTTGGATACGACCTGGAAGTCCGTCAAGCCCTTGCTTTTTCCGGGCCTTATGTTGTCTACCGTCGGCGTATTCATAACCGCGATGGTCGTCGGCTTGTTTTCTATCGTGCTCCTGAAATTCAGCCTGCTTGAAGGGCTGCTGCTCGGTTCTATCGTATCTTCGACGGATGCCGCGGCAGTGTTCAGTGTCTTAAGGTCCAGAAGGATATCGCTTAAAGGGCACTTAAAGCCGCTCTTAGAGCTTGAATCGGGCAGTAATGACCCGATGGCGGTTTTCCTGACTATCGGGTTCCTGGGGATCATTACCAGGGAGCATACCTCCATCTGGCATCTTCTGCCGTTGTTTGTTTTGGATATGGGGATAGGCCTGGTGATGGGGTATCTCATGGCCAGGATCAGTATCGCGCTCATCAATAAGATCAGGCTGGAATATGAAGGGCTGTATCCGGTTTTGACGATCGCGCTGATCCTTCTGACATACGCGGTCACGGCATCGGCCAGGGGCAACGGATTTTTGGCGGTCTATGTATTAGGCCTGATGATGAGCAGGGGGGAGTTTGTCAACAAGCGTTCGCTTGTCCGCTTCCATGAGGGCATCGCCTGGCTCATGCAGATAATGATGTTTTTGACCCTCGGCCTGCTTGCGTTTCCCTCCCAGATCGTGCCGGTCGTTGCCGCGGGCCTGCTTATCGCCGCCATACTTATTTTTCTCGCCAGGCCGGTGAGCGTATTCTTATGCCTGCTTCCCTTTAAATTCAGCTTTCCGGAGAAGGTGATGGTCTCCTGGGTGGGTTTAAGGGGCGCTGTCCCGGTCATCCTGGCGACATTCCCGCTTTTGACCGGGATCCCCCAATCGCAGACGATATTCAATATCGTGTTTTTTGTCGTTTTGACCTCCGTGCTTATCCAGGGGACTTCCATCCCGGCCGTCTCAAAGATGCTTAAGGTGAACTCTCCGCTTGATACGCGCAAAAAGTACCCTATTGAGTTTGAGCAGACGCAGGGGATGGATGCCTCCCTGGTTGACCTGATCGTGCCGTATAATTCAGGGGCCGCGGGAAAAAAGATCGCAGAGATCAATATCCCGGCCAAGGCGCTGGTCGTCCTGATCTCGCGGGGAGAGTCATTCATCGTTCCCAACGGCTCTACGGTCATAGAAGAGGGGGATGTTTTTTTGGTGCTTGCCAATGACAAAGACCTTAAGGCGCTCCAGGGGATATTGGCGGTATTGGGAGCCCCGAAACACCAGTAGGTTTTCAGCAGCCGGGCAGAAAGAAGAGGGGGTCAAGGATGTTGGATTGGAAAATATTCGCTGTGGGGTCGGCTCTTTTCGCGGGATTGACCGCCGTATTGGCAAAGGTAGGGGTCAAGAATGTCTCTTCCAACCTTGCTACCCTTATTCGCACGATCGTCATCATCGTATTCTTAGCTTTTATCGTCGGGTTTCGCCAGGAATGGAAAAACCCGTTCCTGATCGACAGGCGCAGCCTGATATTCCTGGTCCTCTCCGCCATTACCACCGGCCTTTCATGGCTCTGCTATTTCCGCGCCCTGCAGTCCGGCCCCGCTTCGTTAGTCACCCCGATCGATAAATTAAGCCTGGTTTTTGCCGTGGCCCTGTCGCTTTTGTTCTTAGGCGAACACTTAACTACCTACCAATGGATAGGCGTCAGCCTGATCACGGCCGGGGTGTTTATTATCATCTTAAAATAATCCGCGGATTAAATTATCGCTAAAAACCGGTCCAAGCGCATATGATGCGGGATAGCGCTTGAGATTTTAAAGAGGACGAACAGCCGTGAATAAAAGAAAATGCAAAGTAATCATGGTGCAGGGAACGGGTTCTTATGTGGGCAAGAGCCTTATCGTGAGCGCGTTGTGCAGGATCTTTAAACAAGATGGGTTCCGCGTCGCGCCTTTCAAAGCCCAGAATATGGCCCTTAATTCCTTTGTGACGCGGGAAGGGGGAGAGATGGGGAGGGCGCAAGTAGCCCAGGCCGAAGCCGCGGGAATCGAGCCAAGCGTAGATATGAACCCCATTCTTTTAAAGCCTTCCGGAGATGTCAAGGCCCAGGTGGTCGTTAAAGGCAAGCCGGTCGGCAATATGAGCGGCCGGGAATATTACCGTTGCCGCCCGCGGCTCCTGAAGGTTATTAAAGAGTCTTTCGGGCGATTACGCGCTAACTATGACATTATAGTAATTGAAGGGGCAGGCAGCCCCGCTGAAGTCAATCTGCGAAAAAACGATCTTGTCAATATGCAGATGGCAAAGATCGCCGACTGTCCGGTAATTTTGGCCGGGGATATCAATGTCGGAGGCGTTTTTGCGTGGCTGGTCGGGACGTTAGAGCTGCTTACCGCTGCAGAGCGCAAGCGGATAAAGGGAGTGATCATCAATAAATTCCGGGGGGATATCCGTATCCTGAATCCGGGTTTAGAATTCCTTGAGAAGAAGATCAAGAGGCCGGTCTTGGGCGTAATCCCTTATTTCCAAGACATACGCATCCCGGAAGAAGACTCAATAGCCAAGGAAAGGTATTGCTTGTTCGACCAGAGGCCCAGGAAAGGCAAGATAAACATAGAAGTTTTATACTTGCCTCATGTTTCCAATTTTACCGATTTCGATCCCCTGGAAAAAGAACCGGACGTTCATCTGCGTTATATTGTCCGGGGAGCAAAGGTCGGCGAGCCCGATTGTATCATTATCCCGGGGAGTAAAAATACCATTGACGATCTGTCATATCTGAAGAATTCAGGCCTGGCAGAGGCGGTCATTGACCGGTCCAGGAGGGGAGCCGTTGTAGTGGGGATCTGCGGAGGCTACCAGATGTTAGGGAGAGAGATCCGGGACCCCCATAACCTGGAAAGCCGGCGTAAAGCCATAAGCGGCCTGGGCCTTTTACCTTTAGTGACGACTATCCTGAGAAAGAAAATGACTCATCAAATACAAGCGCAAGATCTGCTTTTTGGCACAGGGAAGGTGAGCGGTTATGAGATCCATATGGGAAGGACAAATCTTTGCGCGTCATTACGTCCCGCTTTCAGGATACGCGCGCGTTCCAAACAAACGGTCAAAATAGAAGATGGCGTCGCGTCAAAAGATAACCGAGTTTGGGGCACGTATATCCATGGCCTGTTTGATAATGACCATTTCAGAAGGGCGTTTCTTGATTCCCTGCGGAAAAAAATGAGCTCCGGCAGAAAATACCCCGGTATCCGGAAAAACCATAACACTTTCCTTGAAGAAAAAGACAAGGAATATGATAAGCTTGCTGCCTTGGCAAGGAAGAGTTTGGATATGAAGAAGATCTATTCTCTGCTGGAGGAAGGATCTAAATAAACCTGCTTATTGACTGCTATCATGCAAGACAAAAGAATAAAGATTAAGCCTTATTTCATCAGCTTTATCCTTATTTTCCTGATAACTCTCTTGGGCGAGCTTGTCAAGAGAAGGCTCGAACCGACCAATATCGTAATGTTTTATCTTCTGGCCGTCATCATTGCCGCTATTCGCTGGGGGCAAGGGCCGGCTATAGTAACTTCGATATTAAGCGTTCTTGCCTTTGATTTTTTCTTAATACCCCCGTATTTCACGCTTAGCGTCGCGGACTTGCAATACGTCTTTACTTTTATCGCATTTCTGATCGTTGGGATCGTCGTGAGCACGCTTGCTTCTAAAACGAGAGAGCAGGTTATTCAGCGCCAGAAAGAAAAACTTCAAACCGCGCTTTTGAACTCGGTTTCGCACGACTTAAGGACCCCGCTTTCTTCGATTGCGGGGTCATTGTCGGCCCTCCTGGATAATGATGCCGGCCTGGATGACGCGACTCGTAAGGAGCTCCTGGAGGCAGCCTTTTTTGAATCCGAACAGCTTAATCGGCTCGTGAGCAATCTTTTGGACATGACAAGAATGGAGGCAGGCGCGCTTAAGATCAGCCGTAAGGCATGCGAATTAAGGGATGTATTAGGGGCCACCCTTGAACAGCTCAAGGAAAAGATCGGCGCTCGAAATATACGAATAGATATCCCGGATGATTTTCCGGAAATATCCGTGGATTTTTTCTTTATGATGAAAGTGTTTTCCAATTTGATAGATAATGCCCTTAAATATTCATCCGCTGATACGCCGATCGATATAACGGCAGCCGCGCTTAAAGATGAAGTAAACATCGAAATCAAAGACCATGGCAGCGGCATTCCCAAAGAGGACCTTAAGCGTATCTTTGAGAAATTTTACAGAGCCGCACGCACGCATCAGATCACGGGGACTGGTCTCGGGCTTTCTATCTGCAAAGGGATCATCGAAGCCCATGGCGGCCGGATTATCGCCAAAAACAATCCGGACAGGGGAGCCGCGTTTATGATCACGCTTCCGTTGCATTAACGCGAGAGCTATGGCAGAGAAACAAAATATGAGGATTTTGGTCGTTGATGACGAGAAAGCGATCAGGAGCTTTTTAAAGGCGTCACTTTCTGCGCACGGCTACAATGTTTTTGAGGCCGGGAACGCGGGGGAAGCGCTTGAAAAATCGGTATCAGCGCATCCGGATGCGGTCATACTTGATCTTGGCCTTCCGGATATGGATGGGCTCCAGGTAACGAAAGAGATCCGCAAAAGGTCAAAAATGCCGATCATCATTTTGTCCGTAAAGGAAGACGCGATGGATAAAGTCGCCGCCCTTGATGCCGGGGCAGACGACTATCTTACGAAACCCTTTAGCACCAAAGAGCTTCTTGCGCGCCTCAGGGCCGTGATGCGGCGTTTATTGCCTGCGGAGAGAGAGGAAGTCTTTCGCATGGGAAAGCTTTCAATCGATATAACGAAACACCGCGTAACGGTTAAAGGTGAAGAGGTTGATCTGAGCCCTACGGAATACGAGCTCCTTAAATTGCTTATTTTAAATCCGGGCAAGGTCTTGACGCATAAACAAATACTGCAGGCAGTTTGGAATAAAAGCGAAGACTTTGAAGGGATCTTGCATCTTCTGCGGGTAACTATCAGTAATCTGCGGAGTAAAATAGAAGCCAATCCGAATCGTCCTGCCTATGTATTAACCGAACCCGGCATCGGTTATCGCCTGAGAGCCGAAGATTAATAAAACCCTCCTTTTTGACCTTTTTTTGATTTGCCTTTTTATTCCCTCCGGAGTAACCTGATTATCTAGAACGGTTTAAGAAAATTATACCTAAAGACTACGCCAGAGAAAGTTATTCTCTGGACTTTCTTTATTATGAGAAAACGCGCCTTTTTTTACTTTGCTATGTTTGGGATAGCCTGGGAAATTATATATTCCCTCGTGATTATCGTCGGGGGATGCATACTTTCCTGGCTTATCGGATACTTACGATGATACTGAGACCTCAGCTGGACGATGTTAAGAGTATAGGTTACTACCTGGGCAAGATAGTGCTTGGGTTTGGTATTGCGATGCTTTTGCCTTTTATAGCGGGGCTTGTTTTCTTCAGGGAGGTAAATCCGTCACTGCACTTTTTAATAGGCGCAGAGATCTCCATATTAATAGGTTTAGGATTGGATTGTTTTTGTCGCACGGATAAGGACCTCAATACTGCTCAGGGAATGGTCGTGATTTCTCTCTCCTGGCTGGTAGCCATGGTTTTAGGGGCAATACCGCTATTTTTAAGCGGACACTACAAATCGTTTCTTGACGTCTGTTTTGAAACTATGTCCGGGTTGACCACTACCGGATTGATCCTGGTACAGGACCTGGATCATGTATCCCGGACACATAATCTTTGGCGGCACCTCGGGCCTTTTATCGGCGGTCAGGGCATAGCGATTATCGCGATTTCCTTCTTACTGGGAGGAACGAGCGGAGCTTTAAAGATGTACGTGGGTGAGGCGCGTGATGAAAAATTGGTGCCTAACATAATCCACACATCGCGGTTTATCTGGCTGATCAGTATCGTGTATTTGATTTTGGGCACGATTGTATTGGGGATTGTCGGCATCTTTATCGGGTTAAAGCCCCCGAGTGCTTTTTTTCACGGCGCGTGTATATTTATGGCGGGGTTTGATACCGCGGGTTTTGCGCCTCAATCCCAGAATATCCTCTATTACCACAGCCTGGCATTCGAAATCGTTGCGATCGTTTTCATGGTTTTAGGTTCTTTAAATTTTAATCTGCACTATCAACTTTGGACGGGTAATCATAAAGAGATATGGAAAAGCATTGAAACCAGGACATTGCTCTTAATCACTATGCTCGTATCTTTAATTACCCTGGTCGGGTTAAAACATTTCGGCGTATATTCAGGCGCAGCGGTCTTGTTCCGCAAGGGGTTCTTTCATGTGATCTCAGGGCATACCACGACCGGCTATATGACGATATATGCCCAGCAATTTATTCAGGAATGGGGAGATTTTGCCTTAACGCTGATAATTTTTTCCATGGCGCTGGGAGGATGCGCCTGTTCGACGGCAGGCGGGATTAAAATGCTGCGGGTGGGGATTATTTTTAAAGCGTTGCGAGAGGATATAAAAAAAATACTGCTTCCCGATAGCGCGATAGTGGCACAAAAATTTCATCATATACGGACGATGTTCCTGGAAGAAAAGCTCGTGCGGGGAGTCCTTATAGTCACGTTCGGGTATTTGTTATTATACGGATTGGGCGCACTGGTAGGCGTTGCTCTTGGGTATCCGTTTTTAGAATCTCTTTTTGAATCTACGTCTGCCGCGGCCAATGTGGGGCTTTCTTGCGGGATCACAGACGCCAGCATGCCCACAATACTGAAGATCACCTATATAATCGAGATGTGGGCAGGGAGGCTTGAGGTAATGTCGGTTTTTGCCCTTCTGGGGTTTCTTGTATCATTTGTAAAAGGCAGGTAAAGATGAGAAAGGTTCTTTTGTATCAGCTTGCGCTTATTATACCGGCAGTGCTTTTTTCTCTCCAATGTTATGCCCAGGACATTCCAAGCACCGAGCTGATAAAAAACGCAAAGCTTTACGATGGAAAAATTGTAACTTACGGGGGAGAAGCCGTAGGAGATATAATGGTGCGTGGAGAATTTGCCTGGGTAAATATATATGACGGCTCCAATGCAATAGGGATCTGGGTGCATAAAGACCTCATTCGTGATATTACTTATACGGGTGGATATCGCGCAAAGGGTGATTTAGTAGCGGTTGCGGGAAGGTTTAATCGGAGCTGCCTAGAGCATGGGGGAGACCTGGATATACATGCCCAATCTTTCACTAAAATAAGCCCCGGAAGCAAGATTCATCACGCGCTAGACACAGAAGCGGTAAAATCAGCTTCCGTATTATTTTGCACGCTCGTATTGATCTTTTTGTTAAGAATGCGCCAGTCAAGAAAGCCGGCATCATCCCGCCATCCCTGACTTATTTAAATCCATCGTTTTTAAGCCTTATCAGCCTCTTTTCGTTTATACCAGCCTGATTTTGTGTTAAAATAATCAATCTAAAAGAAGAGACCCATAAGCGCCTTTTTAAGGGAGGGATTTTATGAAAAAAATAAAACGGTATTTTTTCACCGGCCTGCTTACCATACTGCCGACCTTTCTGACCCTCTACATCCTTATCTTCATTTTTAAAGTGATCGACAATATCGTCGGCGGGGTCATCAATAAGTACCTCATGTCGGCGTTTGGTTTTTCCATTCCCGGATTAGGATTGATAATGGCGGTCCTGATAATCCTGGTAACGGGATTTGCCGTTTCGCACTTATTGAGCAAAAGGGCGCTTCCCCTGATAGAGAGGTGGTTCCTGAAGTTTCCCGGGATCAGGCAGCTATACCCGTCTATCAAACAAATAGTCGGTTTTATCTTCGCCAAGGAAAAGGCTGCGTTTAAGAAGGTGGTCTTGGTGGAATATCCTTCACAAGGGATATGGTCGGTGGGGTTTATGACCAATGACGGGTTCAGGGAGGCGCAGGAACTAACAGGGCAGGAGCTGGTGCATGTGCTTATCGGCTCCACCCCCAGCCCCTGGAGCGGATTTTTCATCATGGTCCCTAAAAGCTCGGTAAAATTTCTGCGCATGCCGGCCGATGAGGCGATAAAGCTCATAGTTTCGGGAGGGATACTGAAGCCCAATGGAGGCTCGCGGCAGGCATAAGGCGTGGCTATGGAATTTAAATTAAAGAGCGAATTTGTGGAGTTGGATAATATGTTAAAGGCCCTTGAGCTTGTCTCCGGCGGCCCCGAAGCCAAGCAGC
>JAQTNB010000035.1 GCA_028714055.1 Candidatus Omnitrophota bacterium | reverse complement strand
GACTCGCTTATGTATAGCCTCAAGGGGCACTGGAAGGTTTGGGAGGGGTTTTATGTGCGCAGCGCGCTATCCTCTCACATCAGGCTTCCGTCGTTTACCGAGCTTTATTACGGCGATCCGACCACGTGGGGGAATCCCGGGCTTTCTCCGGAACGGTCTTTTGATTATGAGGCAGGTTTTGATCATCGGCAAGGAGCGAGCTCCTGCGGGGTGACGTTTTTTGTCAGGAAAGAAAAGAATATCATAGATTGGGTGAAGTCCGGCCCGGTTGAGGCTTTGTGGGAAGCGCGGAATATCGACCGCGGGACCACCCGCGGGATCGAGGCATATGCGCGCCAGGAATTACGCGATACTGTTTCGCTTGAAGAGACATATACGTTCGCGCAGCGAAACCTTGAGGATGACGGCTACCTGTATAAATACGGCGTAAACTATGCCAGGCATCAGGGGGCAGTGCGCGTTATCGTGCGTGCCTTGGGAGGGGCGCAGGCGATCGGGATCAGGTATAAGAAGAAACCGGCCCGCGACGGCTGGGTGCTCCTGGATGCGAAATTCGAATACCCTTTCGGCAAGGCAGCGGTTTTTTTGAGTTTTGAGAACCTGCTGGGCACGGAATACCAGGAGATCGAAGGAGTGGCAGAGCCGGCGAGGTACGCCGAATGCGGGATGCGCTTTACCTGGTAGCGCTTGTTCCTTGACGCGGGAGGTGCTTCCCGATACAATAGCAGGATGTTTGAGATCGGCCCGCTTACCATACATTCGCGCCTTATCCTGGCACCGCTTGCCGGTATCAGCGACCTTCCTTTTCGCCTTATCAACCGCAGGTTTGGCTGCGAGCTGGCATTCGTGGAGATGATCAACGCGCGCTCTTTGGGTTATCGCAGCATGCATACTGCCCGGATGCTGGCCACCACTCCGCAAGACCGGCCTTTAGGGGTGCAGCTTCTGGGGTGCGAGCCAGCCTACATCCTGCGGGCGCTGGATATCCTCAAAAATTATAAGTTTGACATCCTTGATTTTAATGCCGCCTGCCCGATGCGAAAAGTGGTGCGCAGGGGCGAAGGGGCAGGCCTGCTGCGGGAGCCGCGCAGGCTCGGCGAACTGCTTAAGCTCGTCGTGGATAATTCGCAAGCCCCCGTAACGGTCAAGATACGTATCGGCTGGGATGCCACCTGTGTCAACGCGCGGGAAGTGGCGCTCTATGCCCAGGATGCCGGAGTGCGGGCGGTATGTATCCACGGCAGGACCAGGGCGCAGGTGTACAGCGGCAGGGTCGACTACCAAACGATACGGCAGGTCAAAAAAGCGCTCTCTATCCCGGTGATCGCAAGCGGAGATATCTTTTCTCCTCTGCTTGCCAAAAAGATGTTTGATGAGACAGGCTGCGATGCCATCAATATCGCCCGCGGGGCCCTGGGTAACCCCTGGATATTCCGCCAGGTGCAGCAATACCTGGAGACCGGCAGCGTGCCCGCGAAACCCTCCCGCCAGGAGACGACCTCGCTGATGCAGGAACACCTGCGCCTCTGCGTAGATTTCTACGGCCAGAGGAACGGCGTCGTGATCTTTCGCAAATTTTTCACCTGGTATACCCGCGGGATGCGCAGGATCCGCCCCTTAAGAGAAAAGGCCTACCGCATCAGGACCCTTCAGGAGATGTCCGGGGCCATTGAGAAGCTCAACACACTCTGATATAATGAAGAGCATGCAGATAATCTCAAGGAGGCTTGCCATTGCCGGGGCCGCCATATCCGGCGCGGCGTTATTTCTTCTCTTCTCCATGCTGGCCGGTCCGCGGGCAACAGGGCAGCCGCCTTCTTCCGGCACAGACAGTAAGCCTTTTAATTTCGCGGGGGAAGAGATCGTTTACACCGTGAAGCTCGGCGCCGTGAGCGTCGGCAGGGCGACCTTTAATTACCGCGGCCTGCAAAACCTTGAAGGCCGGGAGGCCTGCTTGATGACGTTTTATACGCAGCTTGCGCGGTTCAGGGATATGGAGCGTATCTATAGCGATCCGCGCACGCTCCTTCCTTTACGCGTCGAGCGCGATATCAATATCTGGCCGCGCCGGGAGAAGATCGTCGAGGAGTATGACCAGGAAACATTCTCTTTGCGCGTGACAAAACACGAAGGCAAGGGGTCTCAGGCGACTTCCCTGCGTAAAAAAGCGCCCATTCACAACGCGGTTCTACTTCCTTTTTACGTGCGCCATGTGCAGGGGCTTTCCGCGGGCTGGAGTTTTACCGCTGAGCTTCCGCAGCAGCAGTTCGTCATCAAGCTTGCTGCGATAGAAGAGGTGAAGGTCCCCGCCGGCACGTTTAAGGCCTACCATTTTGAGAGCACTCCCAAGAAATTCGAGATCTGGATCACCGCAGACGAGCGCCGCATCCCGGTAAAGCTGACCGGGACAGGAGGGGTGGGGTATACCATGGTGATGCGGGAATACCGCACCGGAGCGGATTAATTCCAACAGGGGCGGCTGCATGGCAGAGAAGAAAAGGCAACGGGTAGTCATTGCGATGAGCGGAGGGGTGGATTCTTCCGTGGCGGCCGCGCTCCTGCTGCGGCAGGGTTTTGAAGTGATCGGCATGACCATGTGTTTTGGCCTGCGGGAGCCGGCAGGAAAACGCCCTTCCTGCTGCGGTATGCAGGGGATCGAGGATGCGCGGCGCGTTGCCGCGGGGCTCGGGATACGCCACTATACGCTGGCGATGCAGAAGCCCTTAGAGGAATACGTGATCAGGGATTTTGTGCGGCAGTATCTTGCGGGCAGGACCCCTAACCCCTGCGTGCGCTGCAATCAGTTCGTAAAATTCAATGCCTTGCTTGCCAAGGCTCACTCCCTCGGAGCATGCTACCTTGCCACCGGGCATTATGCCCGCATCGCCGGCAGCAAAGGCAGGCTTTCGCTCAAAAAAGCAAAAGACCGGCGTAAAGACCAGTCTTATTTTTTATACCGTTTAAACCAGGGGCAATTGGCCTCTGCCCTGTTCCCTTTGGGGGAGTATACCAAGGCCCAGGTGCGTTCCATTGCCGAGAAGCTCGATTTGCCGGTTGCCCATAAGCCGGGAAGCCAGGAGATCTGCTTTTTGCCCGACCAAAAAAATTACCGGCTCTTCCTGAGCAGCCGGGCAGGCGCTCGCATAAAACCCGGGCAGGTCATTGACGGCCGGGGAAAGCCGCTTGGCACCCATCGCGGCATTGCCTTTTACACGATCGGGCAGCGCCAGGGGCTGGGGATCGCCGCGGGGGCCCCGCTCTATATAACCGCTCTTGACCCGCGTTCGAACACCATTACCGTAGGAAGCCGCCGGGAGGCCCTGAAAAAAAAGTTCAGGATAGAGGACCCTCATTTTATTTTTGCTCTCCCTAAAAAGAGGATTGTCGCGGGGGTGAGAATACGCTATAATCACAGCGAAGCCTTGGCTGACATTTATCCCGATGCCGAAGGCTCGGTATTGGTCGAGTTCAAACGCAGGCAATTTGCCATTACCCCGGGGCAGTCCGCGGTATTTTACGATAAGGATACGGTCTTAGGGGGAGGAGTGATCGGAGAGGTGCTGTGCTGACACGCGTGTTGGGAAGGATATTCAAGCAGGATGTAGCCACCAAGATCAAGCGGCTTAAGAAAAAGCGAAACGCCGTGATCCTCGCGCACAATTACCAGCTGCCCGAGGTCCAGGACATAGCGGATTACCGGGGCGATTCCCTGGAACTCAGCCGGATAGCCGCCAAAACAGACGCAAAGGTGATCGTATTTTGCGGCGTGCATTTCATGGCCGAGACCGCCTCGATCCTCTGCCCGGATAAGAAAGTCATCATGCCGGACATCAACGCCGGCTGCCCCATGGCAAACATGATCACCGCCGCGGACCTCAGGCGGATCAAGAAAGAACACCCCAAGGCCGTGGTCATCGGATACGTGAATACCTCCGCGGAGGTCAAGGCAGAGCTTGATGTTTGCTGCACCTCTACGAATGCGGTTGCCGTGGTCAATGCCTTCAAAGACAAAGAAGAGATCATTTTTGTCCCGGATAAATACCTGGCGGATTACGTCTCCAAGCGCACCGGCAGGAAACTCATCTCCTGGAACGGTTTCTGCCCGACGCACATAAAGATACTGCCTGAAGATATAAAGCGCGAGAAGCGCTTCCATCCCCAGGCAAAAGTCATGGTGCACCCGGAATGCCTGCCTGCGGTGGTGGCGCTGGCAGACGCGGTGCTCTCCACGAGCCAGATGAGCCGTTTTGCCAAAGAGACCGACGCAAAAGAGATCATCGTCGGGACCGAGAACGGGGTAATCTACCGGCTGAAGAAAGATAATCCCGGCAAAGAGTTTTATCCGGCATCGGAAGCGGCAGTCTGCCCGAACATGAAACGCACCACGCAGGAAAAGATACTCTGGGCCCTTGAGGAGCTCAAGGATGAGGTGCGCGTTTCCGAAACCATACGCGCCCGCGCCCGCAAACCCATAGACAGGATGCTTGAGATCATCTGATGCGTTATGACCCGGTTTTGCAGGCAACGGCGGGGCCAGGCGGAAAGAAGGAAGCGTGAGCCTGAAGGTGCTTTATGAGGATGACTGGCTCCTGGCGGTGGATAAACCTGCCGGGCTCCTGGTGATCCCCGCTCCCGGGGGGCAGGCGCGCACCCTGACAGGCATCTTAAACGAAGAGGCCGTTAGCCGCGGTGCCGGCTGGCGCCTTCATCCCTGCCACCGGCTGGATAAAGAGACGTCGGGCGTCATACTCTACGCAAAAGGAAAATCAACCCAGCAGAAGATGATGCAGCTTTTCAAGGAACACAAAATAAAAAAGACATACCGTGCCTTTGTGCACGGAAGGCTTCCCCGCCCCGCAGGTGAGATCAGGGTGCCGCTGGAAGGCAAGGCCTCCCTGACGCGCTACCGCGTGCTTGAACAGCGGGAGGATTTTGGCATCGTAGAAGTAATGCCGGAGACCGGAAGGAAAAACCAGATCCGGCTGCATTTTAAATCTCTCGGGCATCCGCTGGTAGGAGAGTCAAAGTTTGCCTTCCGCCGGGATTTTACCTTACGCGCCCGCAGGCTCTGTCTTCATGCCCAATCGATCGCATTTGCTCATCCGGTCACTTCGCGGCCCGTAAGCATCGAGGCGGGGCTGCCGCCGGACATGGGGAGGTTCCTTGTATTGCATCCGTGATTATTTTCTTCTGGGCGCGCTGCAAGGCTTTACGGAGTTCCTGCCTGTCAGCAGTTCCGGGCACCTGGTGCTTCTGCAGCATATCCTGGGGATCAGGGAAGGCCAGCTTGCGCTTTCGGTATTCCTTCATCTGGGAACGGTATGCTCGCTGCTTTTTTTCTTCTTCCGCGAGATCGCAGGCGTCTTTACCGACCGCAAACTTTTTACGCGCCTTTTGCTGACTACCGTTATTACCGGCTGCATCGGGCTGGCGGGAAAAGATTTTTTTGAAGGGTTGTTCAGTTCTCCTTTTGCCGTCGCCTGCGCGCTGCTTGTAACCGCGGCTATCCTCATTGCAAGCAGGCGTTTTATGCGGGGGAGCAGGGAAGAATTGGGATTTAAGGATGCCGTGATCCTCGGCGTCACGCAGGGGATAGCGGTCATCCCCGGCATATCCCGTTCCGGCACCACGATCACCACGTTGTTATTCAGGGGCCTGAAAAAAGAAAAGGCCTTTGCTTTGTCTTTCCTGGCGGGGCTGCCGGTCATGTTGGGTGCCGCGCTTCTTGAAGGGCGCCATGTCTTGGGGGTCGTCCGGCAAGCGCCGCTTGCCGCCGTATCAGGGTTTCTTTCCAGCTTTCTCTGCGGGATCGCCGCGCTATGGTTTTTGAAGGCGGCGGTGAAAAAAGCGCGCTTACATTATTTCGGTTATTATTGTATAATAGTAGCGATTTTAACCTTATTATTCATACGATGAGCTTGATTGTCCTGGGCACACTGGCATTGGATACGGTCAAGACCCCTTTCGGCAAGCGCACGGAGATGCTTGGAGGGTCTGCGGTGCATTTCTCGATGTCCGCGCGGCTTTTTACCGGCGTAAACCTGGTGGCGGTGGTGGGAAAAGATTTTCCCGCCCGGCACATCGATTTCCTGCGCAGAAAGAAAGTGGTCACCTCTTCCGTGATCGTTGCCGAAGGCAAGACTTTCCGCTGGGAAGGGGAATACCGCGGCGACCTGAACAGCGCGTTGACGCTGAACACCCGGCTTGGGGTACTTTCGGCGTTCAACCCCGTTGTCGCTTCCCACCAGCGCAAGATCAAAAACGTCTTCCTCGCCAATATCGACCCGGACCTGCAGCAAAGGCTCCTGACGTACCTGCACGCGCCCCGGCTGATCGGGGTGGACAGCATGAATTTCTGGATAGAGCATAAGCGCGCGTCTTTATTGAAGCTGCTTAAAAAAGCGCACATCTATGTGGCAAACGACCAGGAGGCCCGCAGCCTCACCGGAGAGCACAACCTTATCAAGGCGGCCCGGGGCCTTTCCGCCTTCGGCCCGGCGATGGTGCTTATTAAAAAGGGCGAGCATGGGGTCCTTTTTTACGCTCAAAAATTAATTTTTTCCCTTCCGGCCTATCCGACGGATAAAGTGATCGACCCTACCGGAGCCGGCGATACCTTTGCCGGAGGGCTGATGGGATACCTGGCAAGCACAAAGAAGCTTGATGAGGCGGCGCTTAAAAGAGCGATCCTCTACGGGACGGTGGCGGCTTCTTTTAACGTGGAGGCCTTTGGGCTTGAGCGCACCGCCCGCCTTTCCCGCGCAGACCTTGACAGGCGGCTTGCGCGGTTTCGCCGGTGTGTTTCTTTCTGGAAAAGTTAACCTGTTAATGCCGGAGGCTTGAAAGATGCTCGAAGAAAAGATACTCGCGGAATATAAGGAAGCAATGAAAAGCCAGGATAAGCTGCGTAGCTCAACTTTGAGTTTCCTGCGCGCGGAGCTGATGAACGCGGCGATCGCCAAAAAGAAGAAGGCGCTCGATGACGCCGAGGTGATCGCCGTCGTCAAGAAGCAGATCAAGCAGCGCCAGGACTCGATCGAGCAATTTACCAAAGGCAACCGCCAGGACCTTGCCGCCAAGGAGCAGGCGGAGCTTACGATCTTAGAGGTGTACCTGCCGCCGCAGCTTACGGACGATGAGCTCAAGAAGATCATCGAAGAGACAGCCGTGTCGTTATCTGCCCAAGGTCCTCAGGATATGGGGAAGGTCATGAAAGAAGTGAGCCTTAAGGTCGGGCAGCAGGCGGACGGCAAAAAGGTGAGCGAATTTGTCCGGGCAAGGCTTTCCCGGCAGGCCTGAGCGAGCCGCAGGACCCAACTTTTTCTTGACAAGGGTATTCGGATATAGTAAGGTAGAAAAAACATCGTGCCCTATACCCGCCATGGACGATGCCATTGACATACTATATTAATTCCGCACATTTTGATGCCTTCGTAAGCAGACTACAGAAAGATTTTGTTGTTTTCTCCTCTTTTCCCAAAGACAAGACACCCTCCCGGGAACAGGATTATTCATACCGCAAACTCAATGACGGCGAAGGCGTTACGTTCAACCCCTACCGCAGCATCGAGCCGCTGAAGTCTTTTTTCACCTATCCTTCTGAAAAAGTATCCGCGTATTTGGGGGCCGCGCCCTTAGGCTCTCCAAAACAGCAGGTGGTGATCTTCGGCGTCAAAAGCTGCGACCTGGCGGCGCACCGTATCCAGGATTACGTGTTCCTTGAGGGGGTGGAGGTCGATTCGCTTTATAGCGTGCGCAGGGAAAACGCCTTTATCATCTCGGGAGACTGCACATTCTTTAAGGAGGTTTGTTTTTGCCTGAGCCTGGATATCCTGCCGCACCCGGTGGCGGGGTTTGACCTCAACCTTTCTCCTTTGAATGACGGGTATCTTGTGGAGGCCGGTTCTGCCAAGGGTACGCACCTGGTCGGCCTCTATGAGGGGCTTTTTTCTCCCGCAAAAGAAACCCAGATCTCCGCGCGCCAGGCTAAAAGAGACCAGTTCATTGAGCGCCTCAAGAGGCACCTTCTGCCTCAGGATATCCCCGCCAAATCCGATCTTCAAAGGATCGTCAAAGAAGGCTACCACGGGCAGACCTGGCAGGAATTCATGCTCACCTGCGTTGAATGCGGAGGGTGCAACCTGATATGCGATACCTGCCATTGCTTCCTTTTGGCCGAACAGAGAGAAGGGCAGGGCTTTACCAAGGCGCGCAAATGGGATTCCTGCCTGTATGCGAATTACGCGCGCGTTGCCGGAGGGGCAAACCCTTTACGTTTACGCGCCCAGCGCCTGCGCAACAGGTTTACCAAGAAATTCGATTTCTTCCAGGAAAATATCGGGGCTCCCGGATGCTGCGGCTGCGGCAGGTGCATCGAAGTATGCCCGGGGAAGATCGACATACGAAAGGTCCTTAAAGACCTGGCAGCAAAACTTAAGGCCAAACAATGAAAGAGATATACCGTCCGATCGAGGCGGTCATAGAGGACGTGGTGGTTGAATCGCCTACGATCAAGACCTTTGTGATCAGGCCCAAAGAACCGTTTTCCTTCCGGACGGGGCAGTTTATCGAGTTGACGCTTCCGGGGTTAGGAGAGGCGCCTTTTACCCCTTCATCGGACCCCCATATAAAGGAAGTGATCGAAGTGACCATTATGAAGGCAGGGAGGGTCACTTCTTTGCTGCATGAAGCCTTGCCCCAGACTACGGTCGCTATCAGGGGCCCGTACGGAAAAGGTTACCCCCTTGATAAGTTCCAGGGGAAGGACGTCCTGATCGTCGGAGGAGGCGTGGGGCTTGCTCCGCTTCGCTCGCTTTTTTTCAGCCTTTTTGCGGATATCGAGCGCTACAATAAGGTCGTGGTGCGCTACGGCGCCAGGACCTCCGCGGACATGATCTACAAGCCGTTGATCCCGGCGTGGGCCAAGAAAAAGAAGGTGGATTTTGTCACTACGGTTGACGTCGGGGATCCGGAGTGGAAAGGGAACGTAGGCCTGGTGACGACGATCTTAAACGGCCTTCCGGTGGACCTGAAGAACGCCGCGGTGATCGTCTGCGGCCCTCCGATCATGATGAAG
>JAQTNB010000034.1 GCA_028714055.1 Candidatus Omnitrophota bacterium | reverse complement strand
TCCCTGGCGCTGAGGATCGGAGGGTTTTTTGTGGTCATGGATGAGAGGGGCACTATCCTCTACCGTGGCAGGGAGATAAAGACCACGGTAACCTCCTATAAGAACGGGATCGCCTTCGGCGCGAAAACGTTCGCAAAAAAGAGGGTCGTGATAAAAGCCGACGACCCGGAGTCACTCTCCATAAACGGGAAAAAATTCCGCGGGCTTTTGCGTTTTATCAAGAACCCCGACGGAAGGTTCCTGGTGGTAAACGAGATCGGCCTTGAGGATTACATCAGGGGGATCCTGTATCATGAGGTCTCTCATTACTGGCCGCCTGAAGCGCTCAAGGCCCAGGCGATCACCTGCCGGACCTATGCCCTCTATCAGATACGGGAGAACAAGAGCAGGGATTTTGACGTGACCAGCGACGTCTATTCGCAGGTGTATGGGGGCAGGGCTTCGGAGCGTTTCCGGACCAATAAGGCCGTGGATGAAACGCAAGGGATGGCGATCCTGTATCAGGGCAAGGTTATCCCGGCATATTATCACGCGACCTGCGCAGGGCATACCGAGGATGCCTCAAATTTATGGAATACCGATATGCCCCCCTTAAAAGGGGTCGCCTGTCCTTTTTGCAAGGGTTCGCCGCATTTTTCCTGGCATTACGTTACGGGGCTGGATGAGATCAGGACCGCCCTGATCAAGGCAGGGCAGCGTATCGGCGCTATCAAGAGTATTGCGGTCGTCGAAAAGAATCCGTCGGGACGCGTTGCGCGCTTGAGTATCAGCGATGGGGAAAAAACCCTGGAGGTTTCCGGGAAAGACCTGAGGAGCACGCTCGGACACGGGCTTATACGCAGCGCGAATTTCAACGTGCGCCTGGCCGGGGCTGATGCGGTCTTTGAGGGCACAGGCTGGGGGCACGGAGCAGGGATGTGCCAGTGGGGAGCCTATTTTATGGCTAAGAACGGCAAGAGCGCGGAAGAGATACTCGCCTACTATTATCCGGGGACCAATGTTACGCTTATCGGATTTTGATTACCCGCTGCCGCCCGAATTGATCGCGCAGCATCCCCTGAAAGCGCGGGATGCCTGCCGACTTATGGTTGTTGACCGCGCGCGTTCTATCGTAAGCCACCGCAAATTTTCCGATATAGGCGATTACCTGCGCGCGGAAGACCTCCTGGTGCTTAACGACACCAAAGTCCTGCCGTGCAGGCTTTTTGCGCGGCGCTCAACCGGAGGCAGGCTAGAAGTCCTGCTTTTGCGCAGGCTCAAAGGGTATACCTTTCAGGCGTATGTCAGGCCGCAGCGCGTCAAAGTCGGAGAAAGGATCCAGTTTAATTCGGGCAAGCTTTCCGGCGTATTAAGCGCGAAAGACCAGGTCAGGTTTTCCGTTGCCAGCCTTCAGAGTATTTACCGCCACGGCGTTATGCCTTTGCCTCCGTATATAAAACGCCGGCCCATCGCGCAGGACCGGCATGATTACCAGACCGTCTATGCGCGCGCTGAGGGCGCTGTTGCCGCTCCGACTGCGGGCTTGCATTTTACGCAGCGCCTGCTGCGCAAGATCGAGGCCCGGGGCGTGCGCACGGCAATGATCACCTTACACGTGGGGCCGGGGACGTTTAAACCGGTGCGGCATGAAGACATCCTTGCGCATAAGATGGATGAGGAGCGTTTTCGCGTATCTTCCCGGGCGCGTACGCTTATTGATGCGGCGCGTCCCAGGGGAGGCAGGATCTTTTGCGTGGGCACTACCGTCTGCAGGGCGCTTGAAACCTACGCAGGCGGCAAAACCCGGGGGGAAACAGGCATATTCATTTATCCGGGGTACCGGTTCCGGATGACCGATTGCCTGCTGACGAATTTTCATCTTCCGCGCACGACCCTGTATATGCTGGTGTGCGCTTTTGCCGGGACAGGCCTTATGAAAAGGGCCTATCAGGAAGCCATACAAAAGAAATACCGTTTCTACAGCTATGGCGATGCCATGCTGATCCTTTAACCTATGTTTACGCTTACTCACAACGAAAAAAATTCGCGCGCGCGCCTGGGAAAATTACGCACTTTCCATGGCCAGATCGATACGCCCTGTTTTATGACCGTGGGCACGCAAGGCACGGTCAAGGCGTTGTCTCCCGCGGAGCTTGAGAGTGCGGGGGCACAGATACTGCTTTCCAATGCCTACCATCTTTTTTTGAGGCCAGGGATGGAGATCATCAAAGAGGCGGGCGGCCTGCATAGTTTTATGTCATGGCAAAAGCCCATCCTGACCGACAGCGGAGGCTACCAGATATTCAGCCTGGCGCTCTTGCGCAAGATGAGCGACGAAGGGGTGGAGTTCCAGTCGCATATCGACGGGTTCAAGCATTTCCTTACCCCCGAAGACGTCATCGAGATACAGGGTGTTTTGGGCTCCGATATCATGATGCCGCTCGATGAATGCGTGCATTATCCGTGCGGCAGGGACCAGGCGGAAGTCGCGATGCGCAGGACCCTGGATTGGGCGGAACGCTCCTTGCGGGCCGCGGGGCAGCAGGGCCTGCGTGCCGCCGGACAGCTGCTTTTCGGGATCGTGCAGGGCGCCACGTATGAAGACCTGCGCAAGGACTGCGCCCTGCGCCTGGCGGAGATGGATTTTGACGGGTTTGCCGTCGGAGGGGTGTCGGTCGGCGAGCCGAAAAATTTAAGCTATAATATCGCGGGCTTCACTTTGGGGTTCCTTCCGAAGGATAAGCCGCGTTACCTTATGGGTGTCGGCCTGCCGGAAGATATCGTGGCGGCGGTTGATTCGGGGGCGGATATGTTCGATTGTGTCGTGCCGACCCGCTACGGAAGGAACGGCACGGCATTTACCTCGGCCGGTAAGATCACGGTCAGGAATGCCGCTTTTGCGCGGGATTTCTCCCCTTTGGATAAAAACTGCACGTGTTATACCTGCAGGAATTTTACCCGCGCGTACCTGAGGCATCTTTTTAACACGGAAGAAATACTGGGCCTGAGGCTCTTAAGCCTGCACAATATCCATTTTTACCTGGACCTGATGCGCCGGATACGGGAGGCGATAGCACAGGATGCCTGGAAGGAGTTCAGGGAAGGCTTCACCGCTTCCTATACCCGGCCCGCCCTGCACCCATGAATACTATGCGCATAGATATCATCACTATATTCCCCGGGATGTTTGGCCCTGTGCTGAACGAGTCGATCATAAAGCGCGCCCAGGAAAAGGGGAGGGTAAGGATATTTGTCCACGACCTCAGGGACTACACGCTTGATAAACACCGCAAGGTGGACGATCGCCCTTTTGGAGGCGGCTCAGGGATGGTCATGAGCGCCGAACCGATTTTTAGGGCGGTTGAGGCGATCAGGCGCAAGGCCAAAAGCCGGAAGCCGCAGGTAAAGGTCATACTGCTTGCTCCTCAGGGGGAAAAATTTACCCAGGCGCGGGCAAAGATGCTCGCGCGGGTAAAGCACCTGGTCCTGATCTGCGGCCATTATGAAGGGGTGGACGACCGCGTGCGGGAGCACCTGGCGGACGCAGAGCTTTCGATCGGGGATTATGTGCTTACCGGAGGGGAACTGCCGGCAATGGTGGTAGTGGATGCCCTGGTCCGGCTCATCCCCGGCGTCCTGGGAGATAAAAATTCCTTGAATTTTGAGTCATTCGAAGGTAATCTATTAGAATATCCGCATTATACAAGGCCTGCTGATTTCAAAGGGTTCTGTGTCCCTGCCGTGCTTTTATCCGGCGATCATAAGAAGATTGAGGCCTGGAGAAAAAAGGAAGCGTTGGCAAGGACCAGGAAGCGGCGGCCCGACCTTTTGGAGGGCGGGCGTTCGCAAAAAAGGAGAACGGACAATGGATAAAATCAAGCTTATCGAATCCGAATTTACCAAAAAAGAAGTGCCTGTCTTCGGCGTCGGGGACACCGTCAGGGTGATGACCAAGATCCCTGAAGGGCCGGACAAGGTGCGCCTGCACCCTTTTGAGGGGGTCGTGATCTCCAGGGAAGGCAGCGGCGCGCGCGTAAACTTTACGGTGAGGCGCGTTTCTTACGGCGAAGGGATAGAGCGCGTCTTCCCTTTGTATTCGCCGGCGATCGACCGCATTGAGATCCTGCGCACCGGCAAGGTCAAGAGGTCAAAGCTTTATTACCTCAGGAGCAAGGTCGGCAAGCGCGCTACCAAGATAGACAGCGGAGAAACGAAAACGCAATAAAACAGCCCCCCGGGTGTGCTCTATTACGAGAAAAAATTACAAAGTCAGGGATTTGACGCGGTGATCGGGGTGGATGAAGCCGGCCGCGGGCCCCTGGCAGGGCCGGTGGTCGCCGCTGCCGTGGTCCTGGGAGATAGGCCTTTTCAGGCCCGCATCGACGATTCCAAAAAGCTCTCGTGCGCCCAGCGGGAACGGGCGTTTGCCGAGATCACCGGGAATTCATTTTTTGCCGTCGGGATGTGCGATGAAAAGGTGATCGACGCCGTCAATATCGCCGAGGCCACCCGCATCGCCATGGAACAGGCGGTCGGTTCGCTGCTTGAGCGGCTGCCTTCCGGCCGCAGGCCGTACGTCATCGTAGACGGCAACGTCAAGATTAAGACCCCCGTGCCCTGCACCGCCATCATACGGGGCGATTCCAAATCAAAAAGCATCGCCTCAGCTTCGATCATCGCCAAGGTCACCCGGGACCGTATTATGGCAGATTACGACAGGGAGTTCCCCCAGTACGGGTTTTCCCGGCATAAAGGTTATCCTACGCGGCAGCACCGGAGCGCGCTTGAGAAGTTCGGGTATTCCCGTATCCACCGGCTGACCTTCTGCGGGGTGAAGGAAACGTCTGCTGCCGCCGGCACGCAGGCTGTTTTTTAAAAAGAGGCGGTTGTGAAAGCGTGCGCGGGAAGGATCGGGTTTGCGAAATCCGGGGAAGATACGTGCGCCGCATTGCTGGAGCGTTCGGGCTACCGGGTCATCGCGCGTAATTACCGCAAGCCTTTCGGCGAGATCGATATCGTCGCTCTTGACCATGACGTCGTCTGTTTCATAGAAGTAAAGGCCCGGCGCTCGGTGCGGTTCGGCCTTCCGCAGGAAGCGGTCACCGCTTTTAAACAGCGGCGCATCGTAAAAACGGCGCTCTGTTTCCTTAAAGAGCATAACATGCTTGAGCGCAAAGCGCGGTTTGACGTTGTTACGCTCCTGCAGGGCGCGGCAGGGGATGAGCCTCAAACAAAGATAATCAAGGCCGCGTTTACCGCGGAATAAGACCATGGAATATCGAAACCTCACGTTGCAGAAGTATATCGATGACCTGGGGGCAAGGCTTCCCGCTCCCGGCGGCGGCTCGGCTGCGGCACTGGCCGCGGCATGCGGCGCCGGCCTCATCTGCATGGTGGTGAATTTCACGCTCGGAAAGCCGAAGTATGCCCGCTATGAAAAAGACCTGCAGAAGGCCCTGGGGGTAGCCGAAAAACTCAAGACGGAATTCCTCAACCTGGTAGACCTGGATGTGGCCGCCTATCAGAGCAAGAACATCAAAGACAGCCTGAATGTCCCCTTTATGTGCGCGAGGCTCTGTTATGAGGCGGCGAAATTATGCCCTCCGTTGGTCACCAAGGGCAATGTGAACCTTGTCAGCGACGTTGCGGTGGCCGCGGCCCTGCTTGAGTCGGCGTTCGTTTCCGCGCGCTTTAACGTGGATATCAACCTTAAGGCCCTGGGGGATAAAAAGACAACGGCAGTCATCCGCAAGGAGCTTTCGTTAAAAGAGAAGAAAATAAGAAAGATCAGGCTTGATACGGAGGTAAAAGTTGGCACGCTTATTAGAGGGTAAACCGGTAGCCGAAAGGATCAAAGAGGAGATAAAGGCGGAGGTGGCGGCATTATCCCGCAAGCCCGTTTTGGCAAGCATTATCGTCGGCCAGAACCCGGGCGCGCAGAGCTACGTCAAATCGCAGAAAAAAGCAGCCGAGGCCCTGGGTATTGAATATACCCTGCATGAGCTCGCCGAAGGCATGGCAGAGCAGGAGCTTTGCGATTTTATCGGCACGCTCAATGCCGATAAAAACGTCAACGGTATCATCATCCAGATGCCTTTGCCGCCCCATATCGATTATAAGAAGGCCAGCGGTTTTATCCTTCCCGGGAAGGACGCGGAAGGGATGCACCCGGCCAATATCGGCAATATGCTTTTCGGGAAAGCAAGGATTGTCCCCTGCACGCCTGCGGCGGTGATGGAGCTGCTGAAAGAATCGGCAATAGACTTAAACGGCAAGGATACGGTTATCGTCGGCCACAGCGAGATCGTGGGCAAGCCCCTGGCGCTTTTGCTGCTTGATAAATTCGCCACGGTCTCCGTCTGCCATATCGGCACCTCGCGGGCAGGGAAACTCCAGGAACATGTATCCCGCGCAGAGGTCCTGATCGTGGCGGTGGGCAAGGCCGGGTTGATCAAGGGAGAGTGGGTGAGGGAAGGCGCGGTGGTGATCGATGTCGGCATCAACCGGGTAGGCGATAAGATCGTCGGTGACGTGGAATTCGAAACTGCCCAGGCGCGCGCTTCCTGCATCACGCCTGTCCCCGGCGGCGTCGGCCCGCTTACCGTGACCATGCTGATGCGTAACCTTCTTGAGGCGGCCAAGCTGCAGCGTTAAGCTCCCATGAAGACGATCGGGCTCCTGCTGCTTTCGAACATATTCATGACCTTCGCCTGGTATGGGCACCTGAAATACAAGAAAGCTCCGCTTGCGGCGGCGATCATCGTCAGCTGGGGGATCGCTTTTTTTGAATACTGTTTTCAGGTCCCGGCCAACCGTATCGGTTATGCTCACTTTTCCGCGGCGCAGCTGAAGACCATCCAGGAAGTGATCACCATCGCCGTCTTTTGCGTTTTTTCCGTCTTCTATTTAAAGGAAGGGCTGAAATGGAATTACATCGTCGGGTTTTTCTGTATCGTGCTGGCGGTAGTGTTCGTTTTCAAAAAATGGTGAAGCGATGACCTTTCGAGAGAAGATCGAAGCAAAAAAATTCGTGGTGACTTCCGAGGTCGGCCCTCCGAAGGGGATGGACGCAAAGGTCCTGCTTGAGGATGCCGAGCTCATCCGCGGAAGGGTGGACGCGATCAATGTCACGGACCTTCAAAGTTCGGTGATGCGCCTGGGGTCGCTGGCGGTCTCAAGCATGCTGGTGCAAAAAGGGTTTGAGCCGGTATTCCAGCTTACCTGCCGCGACAGGAACCGCCTGGCGCTGCAATCAGACCTGCTCTCAGCCGCAGCCCTGGGGATCGAGAACGTCCTGGTGCTTACCGGCGACCATCCGGTGATGGGAGACCATCCGGATGCAAAACCGGTCTTTGACCTTGACTCGGTGCAGCTCCTTACGGTTGCCGGCAAGCTCCAGCAGGGGGCCGACATGAAGGGGAATAAGCTGGAGGGTAATCCTCCGCGTTTTTGCCTGGGTGCCGTGGTCAATCCCGGGGCAGACCCCCTGGAGCCGCAGATCGCCAAAATGGAAAAAAAGATCGCCGCGGGCGCGCAGTTTTTCCAGACCCAGGCGGTCTATGACCTAAAGCTTTTCGAGGAGTTCCTCAAAAAAACCAGGCACCTGAAAACCACGATACTGGCAGGTATCGTGCTTTTAAAATCAGCGGGGATGGCCAAATTCATGAACAAGAACGTCGCCGGGGTCTTTGTGCCGGATGCCTTAATTAAAGAAATGGAAGAAACAAAGGACAAAAGCGCCCAATCCGTTGCGATCGCCGCCCGCCTGATCAAGGAGTTAAAGCCCATGTGCCAGGGGATCCACATCATGCCGATCGGCTGGGACAAGAAAGTGCCGCTTGTCCTGGATGCCAGCGGCCTATAAAAGATGGCAAAGGTAGTTATCATCGGGGATTCTGCGGCAGGTTTTTCGGCGGTCCAGGAACTTTGCGCGAAGGGCGCGGGGGCCTTTGAGCCCGTCGTTATTTCACGCCAGGAGCAGCCCCCGTATAAAAAGAGCATGTTCGCGGATTTTCTCTCCCGCGCGGCAGAAGAAAAGGCGTTATTTCTCTGTGCCGCTGATTTCTACGCGCGGCAGAAGATTGAAACGCACAAGCCCGCGGAAGTAGCGCGGGTCGACGTTAAGAAGCAGCGGGTAGCCCTGAAAGACAACAGCAAGATACCGTATGATTATCTGCTGATCGCCAGCGGCAGCCAGGTCAAGCTTCCGGATATTCCCGGGACCGGCAAGGACGGGGTGTTCGCGCTTGACAGCCTTGAGCGTGCCAGAGAGATCAGGCTTCGTTTGGACCTGGCTCCTGTTGTCTGCCTTTCGGGTAGCGCGGCAGAATGTCTTGCGCTTTCCCGGGCCCTGCATAAAGCGCGTGAGATCAAGATCGTAAGCACACCCAAGCCCGATTCCTTTGTTTCCGATGAACGGGTTGAATGGATCGAAGAAGCCGGGTTTACCGAGATCATCGGCGAAGGCTCCGAGCTTAAGGCGGTAAAGCTTGCCGGCGGAAAAGCGATCGGCACGTCACTGGTCATCTTCAGCGGGCCGCATGCCCCGCGCACCGCCTTCCTTAAAGAATCGGGTATCCGTCTGGACCCGGAGGGCTATGTCCTGGTGGATGAACGCCTGCGGACCAATGTTGAAAATATCTTTTCCTGCGGGAGCGCCTGCAGGAAAGAAGGAGCGATGGAAGGGATAAAATCATGGGAGGCTGCCTGTGCCGAAGGGGCGCAGGCGGCTGTGAACCTTGTTTCTCTGGAAAGGGGAGTTCCGTCATGTCAGCAGACATCTTGATTCAGCTGGGCACCAAGGGCGCAGAGGCAGTATTGCAGTTGACCCGCGAAGCGCTGGAAAAAACAATAAAAGAAAAAGGGGCCGCGCAACTCGCTGCCTTTGACGGCACGACCTATTTTCTTCCCCTTGCCAACGCCCTGCTGAAGATAGAGGCAAAGACGTTGGGGGATTGCCGCGAGATCCTCGCCCAGGCGCAGTCCTTAAACGATAACAAGCCGGCCGCAAGCGGCCTGGCGGTCAATGCCTTAGGCGGCATCCTGAATAAAGGCATCGCGACACTCCTCTGCGAAGAGGTTTTGGCTTGCCTTAAATGCATCAATAAGGAGCATCCTACCAAAGATTCAGCCGGGTTCCTGCCCGATACGCTGCTGCGCTCGCTGGGGATACAGCTGGTCGACGGCAGGATCGCCGGGATCGCCGTGATCTTAGGGCC
>JAQTNB010000033.1 GCA_028714055.1 Candidatus Omnitrophota bacterium | reverse complement strand
CAAGGTCTGCACAGATGCGCCCGAGGGCAACGAAATCCTGCGTTGCTCCGTAAGGTGAAACCAATGCGGCAGGAGCATACGGAGAACTGTAGGGAAGCGTGCCGCGAAACAGTGTTCCCGGGCCCAACATAATCCTGCGAATACCCATGCCGCGCAAGTCCGGCGCCAGCAAGGATAACCCTTGTATATGATTCATGCCCTCCGGCGGGGTATACAAGTCAAGGTTAAATTGCAGGGTGAGCCTGCCGGCCTCAGGGGCGTTGCTCTGCGCGAGCCGCTGAAACTCAGGGCTTTTCCCGATACGCACCAGGGAATTTCCGGCCTCTCCTGCTTTTTCGGCTACCGAAGAATCGGGAAGATAGAAATCGAATTCAGCGCCTTCATGCGCAATACGGATAAGAAACTTATAGTGCACGTCTTTGGGCGCATCGATACCGGCGGGCATCTCGCAGGGGACCACCCAGCGCCAGATGCCGTCGGCATATTCGGAGGCAAAAGGCACTGCCCATCCGTCATGCAAGGCAGTTGCGCCAAAGGAACGCCTCCCTATATCCACTGCAGTGAACGGCTCTCCCCAAGGCTTAAGCCACATCAAGTTACCGACCAGATACAGGCATCCCGTGTCGCGGCGCGCATAATCTTTTATAAACGCCAAGACGCTTTCCTTATCTTTATCCAGGCCAAAGGCCTCTGCAAGCGCCGCGATGCTTTGGCTGTCGATGACGCCGGATAAAGAAGCTATCAGGCTCTCGGGAGAACATCTGAATTCAACGCCGACGGGAGTCAAGCGCGGGCTCAACGTGCCGAATTGTTCGCTCGGCTTGACAGAAAGCTCAAAAAGCTCATCATACGCGCATTCATTGGCGAAGCCTTGCCAAAGCCTTTTCAGTTCCTCCTCAAGGGAATCTAACAGTGCATCCACACGGGTATCGCTCATTCCGCTTATACGGTACGTTGCCCTAAAAAGCGAAAGCATATGCCAGGGCGCAAGTACCTTGCTCAAATCAAGCGTCGCACCGGCCTGCGCTATATATCCGGCCAAAGCCTTAAGCCTCAGATAGCCGTACGGAAAACCATCGAGCATCGCCGAAAGCGCTGCACCCGCCTGATAAACAGCAAGCGGCGTGATCGGCGCGTTTCTTTCGGGGATAAACGCCTGTATGAAACGCCGCGAGAAGAGCCGCTCGACCGATCCGTCGGGCAAGTCGTAAGCAAAGATGTTCTTTTCCACATAGGTAAACGCTTCCCCGCCGTTATCCCCTTCAAGCAGGCGTTCTGCGTGCCGTAAAATTCCGCTTATCCTTTCATGCTCCGCCTTGTTTTCGGCAGAAAGGATATCAAGCGCGTATGCCTCAGCTGCGCTCACATCGCTCTCGGGATGCATGAATGTAAAAGTATCGCAAAGCGCGTCAAGCTCGCTATCCAATCCCAGGATAATATGGCTGACCAGTTCGTGATAGATGACTTCAAATTGCAGGTTTGGATCGGCCTCGGAAAGATAGGGATGCATATAAACAACGCGGGAAGAAATATTGCACGACGCTATATAAGGAAGGCTGGTTCGGGGATCGACACCAAGAAGATACGGGTCATTGGTAAATACAAAACCGATGCCGGATAATGCGGCGGCTGTTTTCTCTGCCAGGCCGGGAGGGCCTCTCTGCTGTAATGCGGAAGCCAATTCCCGGAGCCTCTCCAGCAGGAACGAGGCGGATATTGCCGCGTGTACAAGAGGAGTCTGCGGGCCAAGGTCTTCTGCCCTCATCGCTTCTGATTGCCATCTTTCTCCTAATGTTTCCTGCCATCGTGCGTACGCATCCTGCGGCACACCTTCGTGGTATGCGTGGGTGATCAAGCTGAGGCGTTGCGGGATAAAGAGTATTGCCGCCTTCCCTCGTGCGATATGCAAACCAGCCTCCTCCAATGCAACCGGGTCTTTTACCCACGAAAGGCACACCGTATTAAGCGGCAATGCCTCGCTTAAGACATCGCTGGTAACCGCATACCCCATACAGAACATCATCGTCGTATCCCGGCTGATCGCCGTTTCATAGAAATCACGTGAAACATCCCTGAGATCCAGCCCGGAATTCAGCGAACCGTTGGTTATGGCGCGTATACGCCCTTCGTCAAGATAGCGCCCGAGAAACGCATCGCTATGCACGAGGGGATGCTGCAACAGGTTAGAAAGGTCCACCAGATCGTAATTGTCGTCTATCGGCCGGGGATTGACGGATGTAACCACATCATACCCGAGCCTTAGTAGCTCGCGTATCAAAACCAGGCAATAGACGGCCTCTCCGGAGTTATTGATGTTAAAGAGGATCGTTTTTCCCCGGCGCTCAGGCTCAGGGACCGACAGGAGGCTGACGATTATCCTCTGCGTATCGTCGGCAGCGATAAATCCCGCTTCATCGATAAAATGCAGGAGCGTATCGGCATCTCCTTCGTGCGTCGCTATGTCGATGACCGCGTTGAACCGTGCCGGAGCAAAACTCAGTTGGTCGACCGGGTCTTGCTGCCTCAGGCGGTCAAAGACATTAACATTCGAAAGGGCGGCTATTTTGATCGCCGCGGCCAGGCGTTTACTTGCTATCTCCTCCGCTGTCTGCCCCTCTGCACCGTCAAGCATACGCATGATTGCCGATGCTGCCTGCAACGCCGCTTCATCAGCTTCTCTTTTTACCAAATGGTATGGGGAAGTCGCATAGACGCTGATGATCTGCCAGACAAGCGCTTTGACCTGGTGCAGGGTGAGGTTATCCACGACGCGGCTTTCCAGCACCCTGCTGATAACGGAGGAAATTTGCGCGGAGAACGCTCCACTCAATTCCCGGTCTTCGCGCAACGCAACGAGGAGCCTGCGCGCGGTCTCAAGGCTTTCATGTACCTGCCACAAAAGCATGGTATAAAGCTCGTTTTGCTCGCGCTTTATCTCGCCGAAAGTAAGATCCTGCCGCCGTTTTTCTCCGACCGCAAGGCTGTAATGCAATTTCCCGAACTCCTCTCTTTTTACCCGCACCGCCATTATCCCCTCCGCGCCCTTTTCCAGGGCAGGGTCGATGATAATACCGGTGACAACCGCCCCTTCGGGTGCTCCCAAATGCAGGTATATCTCTTCTCCTTCAAGCGGGTCAACGTCTTCCAGCTGCACATAAGGATGGAAAATACATCCGTTTGCCCGCACGCCTGCCAGCCGTACCTGATTCCCTGCTTCGCAGTTTCGTAAATTGACCAGCGGCCCCACTTCGGCGTTGCGCCTGATGACGGTCTGGCCCAAAAGCATGACATTTGAATGGATGACCGCGCCTGATTCCACCGATACGGCTTCATCGATATAGATCGTAGCCGGATCGCCATTTACCCTGACGCCGCGTTTACGCAGGCGCTGCAGCAAGGATTTGTTCACGGATAACGCCGCCACATTTTGGTGGTTCATCTCTTCCCGGGAAAGATAGGCCGGCCGCTCACGGCGCCTGAAACGGCGCTGAACACCTTGCTCCGTGGTAATTACTTTCCTGCGCACAACACTCTCTCCGTCCTCGATCACTGACCCGATAATGATGGAATTGCGGATATAACAGCGGGTTCCGATACGGGAACCTTGCCTGATGACCGTACCGCCGTCATCGCCGTGTACCACGGCTTCTCCGGCAATAGAGGAATAACCCAGGTATATCGGTCCGCGGGAGGCATCCAAAACGATTCCCCCGCCCATAAAACAATCGGCAAGCTCGGACAGCTTCTTGAACTCGCCGGCATAGAGGTAAATGTTCTGCTCTCCGACGATCATGACATCCAGCGCCATCAGCGCAGCGATCAACTCCGGCCGGTCCTGGAGACAGACTGTTTCGCCGGACAAAAGCTCTTCGCTTTCTACCATTTCTGCAAGGGACCCCTGCGGAGGGTTCACTAAAAGCATGGCCGAATGCTTAGGTATGCCGACGAATTCCTCGATCTTCTCCGGGGTCTTGGCCATCAGGATATGCACAAAAGGCTTCTTCCATTGCCCCTGCCATAAGCTTTCGGCGTTCCCTTGGCCCATGGCGATGACGCATGCGGTGTGCTCATCGGAAAAATCCCTCAAGAAATCAGAGGAGAGCGTGGCAACGGGAGTGGCAAATATCCTCGCCCCGGAAGAAATAACCTTCAGCCGCTCTTCGCCGTAGCCTCTTAGGTACCCCCGTTCCCGCAACGCCACGACGAGCCTGGCGGTATCATCCCTGGTCATATCATTGATCACCGGGACATCGCGGCTTGCGATGGTAACGTTAAAACCAAGGTCAAGCAGGTAAAACACCAGGAGCATCACGATAACGGTCTCTCCAGCATTATCGGTCAACAGGATCACCCGCGGCCGATGAGCATCTCCGGAAAAACCGCCCTCGCTTTGCCTGGTAAGAAGCCTAAGCCTGGCCATAGCTATGATCTCAAAGAACTCATCGGCGTTCTGCTTGGCAAAATCGGCGATGATCACCTCGTCCATCTTATGCAGCAGCCAGGAACGCTCATCAAAGCCGGCTGCTGATGACTCATTTTGGAACTTGGCATCGCCGAAATCCATGGCATTCGCCGCCGCGCACACAAGCGCAAGCTTATATAAAAGCCTATACATAACCAAGAGGTCCGGAAGTTGGTTTGTCGCCTCCTCGTCGCCTAATGCCTGGGCATAGTGTTCCAATACTTCATCAACGACAGCCGGAAGCTGTTTTGCCCCCTGATAACCGGCCAACAGGCCTAAGGCATCGACAAAAGCGCCTTCCAGATAAGCCGTGACAAGGTTCGGTGAAGAGGGGGCTTGCGCAACAGGCCCTACCCATCCGAAAAAGCGGGCCAACGGTTCATACAAGTAACCGAAGACCCCCAGCGCAGCCTGGTTGGCCTTTTGTTTCCCCTCTTGCATAAAATCGCCCAGCCCGAAGATCTTCTGCCTCCATTCTTCAGCCTCATGGTACATGACAAAGGTGGGATGATTGGCAAAGCGCGGTTCATATATCATGATAAAAAGCCGGCTATAGAAAGCGATCATCCTGCCGTAAAACTGATCCTCCGGACAGGGATAGTAGGCAGCCGTCATTGGGACCGGGCCTTCATATTGCAGGCTTAATAACTGCCGCAACCCTTCATACAAAAATTCTTCGAACTGCTGCGCCAGCGCATCGCGCTCCGCGTAAGTCTTGACGAACGGCATACGCTGGCGAACAAGTGCAAAGTGGGTCTCCAACGCCGATAGGAGCGCCCGTACGGATGCCTTATGCTCATGAAGCCGGGCAAAACCTGCGCGGAATTCGCCGGTCATCGGCGTTCCCGCCGGGACTCCGGTTGCCTTACAGCGCGCCTTCCATATGTTTTCAAGCCCTTCTTCTGAAAGCCACTGGTCGACAAAAACAACGCTGTCAAAGCCACGGCCGTATTCAGAAGGCAAATATTTATTCTGCGTAAGGTCTACGGTACGCGCCATGGCAATATATGCCTCAATAAAGATATCGACGACCGACTGCTCTTCGGGGGAAAGGGAAGAATACTCGGCCGCCAGGAAATCGCTTCTGACATTGCGCGGCAAAAAGCTTAAGTGCCCGCTGTTCAATATATCAAGCAACCCGCGCGGCGTGCCGGTAAAGAACGGCGTCCCCCAGATCTGCTCGCCTATGGGGCTTGCATTGGCAAAGACCCCCAGGTTCCACAAAAGATACCTTGTCGTATCGCGCTGTACCAGGGGGATGAGCGCGCCGCTGCGCACCATGTCATCCAGCACCAGGAGCGTTACGTTCATCGGAAAGGCGTCACGCATCCGCAGCGGCATACGGGAGACTATCTCATCGGCGGTGACGTATGCCCCTTCGACAAACGTTGTCCTTAAGAATTCAAGGAACCTGCGGTGCGCGCCTTTGGTAACGGTGACAAAAAGCCCCTGGCCGCCCTTAAGCGTGTTTTCGATTATCAAAAGGAATGCGGGCCTGCGTGCGGCAGCCTCTACCGCTCCCAACAAAGCTATTTCTTCCTGCGGTAACACGCCCTTTCCGCCGCGGCAAATCCCGCAGCCGGGATCAAAAAATGATGCGGCACGGGACACAAGCGAATCGTAATTGAAGGGCCGGGGCCGGGTTTTCTTATACGGCCGCGGCGAATAATACGAGACGATCTGATCGGCCAAAACAAGGACCGTCCAGAGGCGGCGCGCCGTGGGGCTCTGCCATTCATGATCACCGTTGTAATAGTCGTGGTGCAGCAAGACCTCTTCTTCCCACGGCTGAAGCGTTATGCCTTGCTTCTTGAGCATGCGCACGGTCAGTTTGGCATGGAGGATCGCCATTAATTTCCTGAGCCAGAACGGCGCTTTGAACTTCGAGCGGAAATACCAGGAGACAAGGATATGGCCTTTGCCAAGGTCGTGGACAAGGCCTGCCCTATAGATGTAATCCTGCAGATAGCCGGGTAAGCCGGCCTCTTCTGCCAGCAGCTGCGCCATGCGCGCCACCAGGATATCTTCTCCGACCACGAAATCCGCGTCCCTGCGCAATCTCCTTAACAAAAATTCTGATTGGGCAAAGGCAAAATCTTGCTCGCCCGCATGCATAAAAAGACCGGCGATCGTCTCCAGGTCTACGTTTTCCGCATGGGGCTTGCCGGACAACGCCCCGGCGTCATGAATGATCGTTTTTTCGATCTCTTCGGGATGGACGATAACGATGCGCGCTCTTGCCTGCAAAATGACGGTAAACGCATACACGGTAATGCCGTAACCCCTGCCGAAAGCTTCCACTTCCGATGACAATGCTTCAGGAGCGTCAATGATCGTTGTGTCTTTCAGGGCCGCTGCGACATCGCGCAACCCTAAAAGCGCAAGGACGTGCGTGATATGCTCCTGTTTATCCTGATAGCGCGCGGGCTGCTCCGAAAGAAGCAAGGCATGCCTATCGACTATCTCTTGCAACTCTGCGGCCTGGCTTGCATTGAGGGGATGAGAGGTGCGGGCCGGGTCAGGCGTATTCAGCAGGGCGGTTACCTCGTTGCCTCCGATGATCTTTTTGACCGCGTAGCTTACCAGCGGGCCGATAGAAACCTTCTGAGCCAAAGGAAAACTTGCCGGCAGGTCAACCGACATGGTCGAAGCAAGGAGGCGCGGCGGCATGCGGCCGCTCTGTTCCCCCGAAGCTTCCTTGACGTATTCCTGGCTTGGCTCGATGGCAGTGCCGGAGACAGCAGCAGCCGATATATCTTCTTCGCTTCTTCCGGTCTTAAACGGCTCGAGGCCGCGGGCAAGCTTTCCGTGCACGACCCCGGTGAGGATCCGCTGCCAGGCAAACTTCATATTCCTCACTAAAACGTATGTGGCGGTAAAAAGTGTCCCTCCCGAAGAAGTCTCATCATCGACAATAAAAACCCAGCATTCCCTGACCGGTATCCCCCCTACCTCAACGACCTTATTCCCGCGACCATCCAGGATATAGGCAGGGATCGTCACGGTAGTCGGGCCGGTACGTACCTTATCCATGTAGCCGCAGTGAACGCGGACATCCAGCCCGTAATTATCCTTGATGTAAGCCGGCAGGAGTTGAGCTGCCTCCCTGACATATTCAAACGCGCCGTCATCAGGGGCAAGAAGGAATAAGGGGTGTAAAAGGAATTCTTTTTGCAGCGCACCGGGGCCGAAAGAATCAAGGCGTTTTTCCAACCAGCTGAAGAGCCCTTCGGCGACCTGGACAAAGGCATTAAGGTTATAGATCTGATAGGGATATCCCGGAAGGACGGTAAACCCGCTTTGTTTTCCGTAATGGATGTTCAAGACGAAATAATTATCGATCAGGGCGTCGTTTACCTTAAGGATCGTAAGGGCACTGATGCTCTCTCCTGCCTTGAACACCTTATCCTGACGGGAATATCCGGCATAGCTATTGATGAGGGAGATGCTCGCCACCCCTGCCCTGCGCAGGGAAATAAGCATCAGCCAGAGCTCGGCGATATCAAGGTTGTTTTCCATGCTGTGCACTAACACGGCATTGGTACCTTCCAGGCCTTCGGGCAAAACAATGCTCCAGTCCAGAGGGTTGGCGGAGTGCTTATCGATCTGGATACGGCGGGCAACCGCATGGATTGAACGCGCAGCGTCTTCTGCGTCTCCACGCAGCCGCGCGTGCTGGTATAAAACAGTATCTATCCATAAAGGAGGATGCTGTTTTTCAAAAGGCTGGGGAGGCGTACCCAAAAGCAGTTTCTCCGAGCCGTTCGGCCGCAGCTTCATGGTGTCGCAGCAGCGCGCGAGCATACCGATCAACGGATGATTTTCATCCGGTATGTTATTGGTGATGAACACGGTGATGCGCGAGGCATCGTATGCGCGCAGGGCGTCGCATAAAAGAATAAGTTTTACCAGGTCATCGGGAGTCTGCAGGCAATGAAAAACTTCCACATTGCTGCCTTTGACCGCGTAAGGATTAAGGATCTTAAGGTACCACTCGCCATCGGGAAAACGCAAAGTCTGTACGCCGATCAAACCGGTTTCGGCCGTGACCACGGTCAGATCATCGGCATTGCAGGCCTGCGTTTGTAGGAAACAGATAAGCTCTGATTCCAGGCTTAAGTTTTCGGCATGCTCCAAACCATGAAACGCGCCTAATTCATGGAGAATGGTGAGGGCGAGGGAAAAACGGTCTTTAAGGATAGAGGTATCGAGATAGAGGGTGCCGCGGGAAATTGCTCCGTAAAAGAGCTCAAACGGCCCGGCGCGCAACTTGCCTTGGTCTGCTAAAAGTTCTTCGAGAGCCGGTATCCATGCTTCCTGGCCGATTGCAACAAGGAATGAAATAACGATTGCTTTTGCCTGAAGGATATTCTCGTATTCTGCGGATGTTATCCCGGTTATCCGTTCGTGTGATCTTTCCAGTTCTCCATCTACTTCCTGTTCGCTGAGCGGCAGGCCGGACTTGGAGCGGGCATGGTCAGGCGTTGTATCAGGAGGCAGGAAATTAAGGTTCTGCATTAGCCAAGCCGTGCCTCTTGCATTCTTCAAGCCGAACATGTGATAGATATTGACCGGCCGCTGTGCTCCGGCTTCGCTAAAATTGACGCTAAAGCCCCCGCGTTTCGTCAACATGGTGACATCGACGCCAAAATGCTGCCCCTGGTCTCCGACGCAGGCGATCTCATCGGGCGAGGCTCCGATACGTCCTGCAAAATCATCCCTGCCTACGGACTTACGCGCCGGAATGGGGATGATCTGAAATAAATCGTCCGAGTGAAGCGCGATAACGCGCTGGTGGAGAGCCGCCTGGTTTAAGGCTCCGTTGAGCTTACGGGCAAAAAGGTCGCGGCCCACG
>JAQTNB010000032.1 GCA_028714055.1 Candidatus Omnitrophota bacterium | reverse complement strand
ATAAAAAAACACACTAAGTCAAACCCTGCGAGGGAGACAAAAACGAAGCATATCAGAATGAGGAAAAATTTTTTAAAAGTCATTACTTATTACCCAGAGGGGGCTTTAATCGCACTATTCTGTTCAAGAAAAGGAATGATCGCCCGGTAGACCCTGCGGGCAATGGTCTTATACCCTTCCGCATTGGGGTGCAGAAAATCGCTTTTCAGCCGGGGGTTGGTGATAATACCATCGAGAATAGAGGGTATGAAGATGGCATTTTTCCTGGCGGCCAGCTCGGCAAAGGCCTTACGGTATTCCTGCAGGAACATGCCTGCGCTGATATCGGCGAGCGCGACCATCGCGCCTGCCTTGTGGCATTCGTCGATCATCCGGGAGATGTTTTCAACGGTAGCCTCTTTGGGGAATTTCCGCAAAAAATCATTCCCGCAGAATTCTATGACCACCAAGAAAGGCTTCCGGTCCAGCACGTCGGTGCGCAGGCGTTTCAGCGCCTCAGAGGTCGTATCTCCGTCAATGCCGGCATTGATAACCGGCATGGCGACCATCTGGGCCAGGATAGACGGATAGTCATCCCCGGGCTGAGCTCCGTAACCGAACGTAATGCTGTCCCCGAAACAAACGATCGTCTCTCCCCTGGAATCGATATTGGTTATCTCTCTGCGGGCACAGCCGGAAAGAAAGACGAGGCAGAAGGCCACTGCGGTCATTACCGTTATTCTCTTCATGAGGCTTTCCTGGTTTTTTGCGCGCAGCGAAGCCGTAACTGGCCGCAGGCGGCCGTGACATCCTGCCCGCGCGGCTTCCTGAGCGTCACCTGGATCCCCGCTTTGACGAGCGCGTCCTTGAACAAAAGTATCTCCAGTTTCCCGGGCGGCTGCACTCCCAATTCAGGCACAGGATTAACAGGGATAAGATTGACCTTGCAGTCAAAACCTCTTAATATTGTACTCAACTGCCCGGCTTTTTGCAAATCAGAATTTACCCCCTTGATCAGGACATACTCAAAGGTCACCTGGCGCTTTGTCTCCTGCACATAGCGGCGGCAGCAGGCGATAAGCTCCCGTACCGGGTATATCCTGTTGACCGGCATCAGGGCGGACCTGGTTTTGTCGTCGGGAGCGTGCAGGGATACGGACAATTCGACCTGCAGCCCTTCGCGCGCAAGCTTGGCGATGCCGGGGATGATCCCGCAGGTAGAGATGGTGATCCTGCGGGCGCCTATCCCGAGCGCCGAAGCGGAATTCGCCACCCTGATCGTTTTCATGAGATTATCGTAATTATCCAGCGGCTCGCCGCTGCCCATAAACACAAGGTGGGTAAGCCGCTTGTGCCGGCAGCGGCTGCTCATCAAAAGGACCTCATCCAGCATCTCAGAAACCTTCAGGTTCCGCTGAAAACCCAAAAGCCCGCTGGCGCAGAACCTGCAGGAAAACCTGCAGCCGGCCTGTGTGGATATGCAGCCGGTTATGCGGCCCTCGGCCGGGATAACCACCCCCTCGATCAGGTGCCTGTCTTGCAACCCGAAAAGGAATTTTTCCGTTCCGTCAACCGAGACCAGGTGTTCCTTGACCTCCAGGGTCCCGGATACAAATGCCCCCGCAAGCTTCTCCCTCAGCGGCTGCGAGAGGTCACTC
Organism: Candidatus Omnitrophota bacterium; assembly: GCA_028714055.1. Lineage (GTDB taxonomy): Bacteria > Omnitrophota > Gorgyraeia > Gygaellales > Profunditerraquicolaceae > JAQTNB01. The sequence goes on along the minus strand of JAQTNB010000032.1, from coordinate 7,806 downwards.
ATGCGCCCGAAATCAAATTCCTTTTTTTTATAGATCCATGCGTAAACCTGGCGCGCATGGAAAGCGGACTCACCCCATGCTTTGAAAACATCGATAAGCTCCTGCAGGCTCAATGCCTTGATATCCTGCACCGGCTTCTCCTCCCGGCCTTCTTTCGATCTGTTCATGCCCATATTATACCATAAAGAAAAGGGGCGCCTGCAAGATTAGGCGCCCTTGTGCATCGCGATCGTCTTTCCCCGCTCAGGAAACCGAGGTCCTCAATTTCTCTTTATCGATCTTCCCCACCCTGTTCTTGGGAAGCTGGGGCACAAATTCAATATGGTGAGGGATCTTAAAGTGGGCGAGGTGCTGCCGCAGAAAATAACGCATCTCTTCTTCCGAGAGGCCCGAACCGCCCTTGAGCACGATGTATGCCTTGGGTACCTCGCCCCGCAGGGGGTCAGGCACGCCTATCGCGGCAACCTCTACGACATCCTGGTGTTTATGTATGGCTGCCTCGATCTCAGGCTCAAAGACTATCTCGCCGCCGACCTTGATCATCTCTTTTTTACGTCCGACGATATACAAATATCCTTCTTCATCGAAACGCCCCAGGTCGCCGGTGTGGAACCATCCCGCGCGCATCGCATGGGTAGTCGCCTGGGCATCCCGGTAATAACCGTCGGTCACCACCCATCCGCGCACGACAACCTCCCCGATCTCGCCCTGCGGAAGCTCTAACGCCGTGTCGGAGAAAACCTTGACCTGTATCCACGGAGGAGGCTTGCCGACGCTTTCGATCTTAGGGGAACCCGCCGGTATTACCGTGGTCGGGGCGTTGGTCTCGGTCATCCCCCAGCCATGGAAAAGCGTTGCCTTCGGGCAATGCTGGTGGAATTTCCTGATGGCATCGGAAGAACTGGGCGCGCCAAAGACAACCACCCAGCGCAGGGTCGACAGGTCAAAGTGCTCAAATTCTTTAAGCTGCAGAAGCGCGTAATACATGGAGGGGACGAGCCAAAACCAGTTCACCTTATGATTGGCGACGCTGCGCAGGAATTCCAAAGGCAGGAAACGCTCCATCAGCAGGATAGTCGCGCCGAAAAGAAGGTTCGCCTGAAGGTAAATAAGCCCCCCCAGGTGCGAAAACGGCAGCGCGCATAACCCGATGTCCGAATCAGTCAGGTCATTGTTGACAAAGTATTTCATCGCCTTCGGCGATGCTTCCAGCTGCCGGTAATTCACCAAGACCCCTTTGGGCTTGCCGGTTGTGCCGGAAGTATAAAAAATGATCGCGTAATCCGTATCGAGGACCGCCGGGGCAGGCACCTCGCAAGTCTCTGCCTGCAGCGCCTCATGCAGCGAGGGGCACCCGTGTGTGCCCTCATCGCGGGAAATCACCGCTTTTAAGCCCGGGCACCTTTCTTTGACCGCCGCCAGCGACACGTTAAGTTTCGGCTTGCCGATCAACAGCGTTGCCTCGGAATGAGAAACGCACGAAACGACTTCCTCTTCGGTAAGCATAAAATCCAGCGGCACGGCGACCATCCCAAGGCACCATACCGCAAGATAACTATACACATATTCAAGGGAATTCGGCAGGTATATCGCTACCCGTTCTCCTTTGAGGGCATGGCGCGAAAGCACGGCGGCAAGCTTCAATACGAGGTCTTTAAGCTGCAGGAACGTAACGGTTGCGTCTTTGGTGATAAAGGCGGGTTTTCCCGGGCGAAGGCGAGCTTGTTCCTCCAGAATGGCGCGGCAATCCATGGTGTTTAGGAGATCCCCCGGTCTGAGCGGCTGAAAAAATTCCTGAAGAAATAAACGATCCTGCCGATGATTCCGATGCGGCGGGTAGCCATCCTGATGAATTCTCCGATAAAGCGCCGGTCATCGTCGGAAATATGGGTAAAACGGATCCCGAGCCGGAATTCTTTTTCTTGGATCATGCGGTTGTAACGTACTTCTCCGGCGACCTGGATGGAACGGATGCGCTTTCCTTCGTCTTCCGTTTCATCGTTCACCAGGATGAACTTCGCGTGGACAACGGTCGAGATGGGAAGGTCGTAATTGGCAAGCAGGGCCATGCCTCCTTCGCTGAGGTTCGACATGATCGCGTGCACTTCCCTGCCTCCCACGAGCATGTTGACCTCGATCGGGGCGTTGATCTTGCAGACGACGATAAAACTGACGTCAAGCCGGGCATGTTCGCGCCTTTCTTCTCCGTTATATTTATCTTCCATGGTTTTATTGTATAATCGGGCTTGCCTGAGGTCAACATAAAAATGCGCCCGCATGAGAACGCAGCGAAAAATCTTGCTAAGCCGGATACTAAGATTATAATAGAGTATAGTTTATGTTACATGTAACGGGCTGGGCTGATACAATGCGTCGTTTCATCATCCTTCCAAGAAAGGTCTGCAGGGTTTGCGAAACGTAACTATTATTGGCGGCGGCATATCCGGCCTTACCTGCGGTTGGCATCTTGCGAACTCGGGCTACAAAGTAACCGTCTTAGAAAGAGAGCCGATCCTCGGGGGCCTCGCCAGGTCTTTCTTTATCGAAAGAAGGTGGGTGCCTTTAACATACCACCATGTTTTGTCCCCCGATACGTTCACGCAAGAATATATCAAAAAGTTCGCGCTTTCAAAGGAGCTCCGCTGGACTAGCTCCAGCCAAGTCTTCTGGTACGGCAAGAAAGCATATCTTCTCAGCAAACCCCATCATATATTCCGTTTCAAACCGATCGGTCTTCTTGACAGGATCAGGCTGCTGTATCTGGGGGCGTTCGTCTATTTTAAGCAAGACTGGGACGACTTGATCGGGCTGGATTGTCAGGCGTGGTTACATAAGATGGTCGGCAGCAAAACTACCCGCCTGCTGTTTCAAAACCTGATGGACATCAAATTCAATATGCCCCTCTCTTCCGTAAGCGCCGCATGGCTCGGCAAGAGGATGCACCAGAGCGTGCGCAATCATGACAGGTACGGCTATATCCGGGGGGGATGGCAGGAGCTCATCAATAGAATGGCGGGCGGCATTATTGAGAAGAGGGGCGAGGTGATCTGTGATTTTGAAGTTACCGGGATCGGCCGCGGCAACGCGATAGAAGGCAGGAAAAAAGACGGTTCCACGGTTTCCCTGCCCTGCGAAGCCGTAGTAAGCACGGTCCCGCCGGTACTGCTTAAGAATATTCTGCGTTTACCGGAAGCGGGCCACGCATCGCTTCATGCCGTCGCCTACAAGGGCCTCATAAGCTTTGTCTGTGCTTCAAAGAAAAAAATATCCCGGCATTACTGGTCGGTCGTGCTCAAACCCCACCTGATATTCGGAGGATTCTTCAACCACACCGTTCTCTCCCCTTCCGCGGACAACCCCGCAGAGAATATCTACTATTTCTTTGCCTACCTGGAACACGACGACCCCTTCTTCGATCACACAGACGAGCGGATAAAGGACATATTCCTTGACGATATCCGTAAGCTTTTTCCCGATTTCGAGATAGACTGGTACCGTGTCTTCAAGATAAGGTTTGCGCAGCCTGTTTTTACGCGGGGATACGTTAATCCGCCGGTTGAACTCGGGGAAAACCTTTACCTTGCCGGGGTATACAGGCAATTTCCCAGGCCCCGCACCATGGACGCTGCCTTCCGCAGCGGGCTTGAGACGGCGCAATACATCATAAACAAACATGGGGCGAATTAAAGTAAGCTTCGTTTTTCCGCGCTTTAAATATTTCTCGGGAGACCCTCCGTTAGGCCTGGGATACCTGGCCTCCTATTTAAAACGGGAACTTCCCGGCATCGATATTTCCATTATCGATACGACCTTCACGCATTCATTTACGGCCGCCTTCAGGCGGCTGGAGGAGATCAACCCCGATATCATAGGTATATATTCCGACGCGATCATGAGCAGGGACGCTTTGTCCATAGCGGACTGGTCAAGGGAGCGTAAGATATTCACCGTTTTCGGCGGGCCCCAGCCGACCGTGTCCCCCGATATCTTCATAGCCCGCGCCGACGCAGTTGTAAGAGGAGAGGGCGAAGCCACCCTGGCGGAGTTGTTGAAGCGTCACGGAGATAAAGACCTTTCCTCCATCCCCGGGCTCTGGTGGAAGAAAGACGGAGAGGTCGTCCGGAACCGGCCTAACCGCGACTTTCTCGACCTTGACAGCCTGCCATTCCCGCAAAGGGACCTGCTCGCTATGCGTTCGTACATGTATTACTGGAATTATCTGGATGCCGCCGATATCCACAGGCGGGGCACCACGATGATGGTTTCCCGGAGCTGCCCTTTTGTCTGCAGTTATTGCCAGCCTGTCATCCATGAGATGTTCGGCGAAAAATTGCGCTTGCGCTCTCCGGAAAACATCATCCAGGAGGTCGCATCCCTCCAGGAACAATACGGTGTTGACAGCATTTTTTTCCATGACGACACGTTTACGGTCGACCATCACTGGCTTGCCGAGTTCTGTAAACGGCTCGATAACCTCAGGCCGCGCATCCTCTGGGGCTGCAACAGCAGGGTAGATACCGTCGATGAGGAAGTATTAAAATTGATGCACGTATCCGGCCTGCGCAACATCCATTTCGGCATTGAATCCGCCTCGCAGAGGATACTGGATGCCGTATACAATAAACAGATACGGATCGACAAGGTCAGGGATGTCATCGCTTCGGCGGACAGGATCGGGATCGATACGATGGGCTTTTTTATGCTCGGCGCCCCCGGCGAGACTCCGGAAGAGATCAACAAAACGATCTCTTTCGCGATGGGCCTGAAACTCAAGGAGGCGTCATTCAGCCTCACCACCCCCCTTTCAGGCACGTATTTATACCGTAAGCTCCTGCTTGATGACAGCTTCGAGATCGACAAGGATTACGACAATCGCAATTATTATTCCAGATATTCGATCAAGGGGGGCATAGGCTTTCGCCGGATCAAACGCCTCCAGCTTAAGGCATTCCTCCTGTTCTACCTTCATCCCTTCCGCTTAAAGTATATCCTCAAGCATCTCCTGCATCCCCGCGGAATCAGGAAGCTTTTTATCAAGACAAGGAGGTCCTTTTAAAATGCGCATAAGCATAATCAATTCTCTGCTGGGAGGCGATTTTAGCGCGCTGGATATCGCCATCACGAATCTGGCCACGTATGTTAACAAGCGCAGCCGGCACAACGCAAGCATTATCGACCTTACCTTTCACCGGCGCCGCTGGAAACGCGCGCTAAAGAAGGGCATCGAAAAATACCGGCCGGATATCATCGGCATATCCAGCAATACCATGTATATGAAGTACGTCAAAACCATCATGCGGGAGATAAAGTCGGAGTACGGCCTGCCGGTCATCCTGGGAGGGCATCATGCCTCAATTTATCCCGGCGAGGCGATTGAGCTTGCCGATTGCGATGCGGTCTGTATCGGGGACGGCGAGGAACCCCTGGTAGGATTCCTTGACCGAAGGGAAGAAAAAGCGAGTATGGAAGGATTAAAAGGCTTCTGGGTAAAGGAAAACGGCAGACTGATCAAAAATGAGCCCGGGCAGTTCCGGGAAAATCTCGATGATCTGCCGATACCGGATTGGGACCTCTGGGAGGACCTCGACAGGTATTTTTATTACCTGGGGATGTTGTACATGATCGGCAGCCGGGGTTGCCCCTACCGCTGCACGTATTGCGATGCGCACGGGATAAAGGATGCGGTACCGGGAAAGTATTTTCGCCTGAGAAGCCCCGAAAGCTACGCGCAGGAAATTGCGTATCAGTGGAACAAATACCGGGGCCGCAATCTGCGTCTAGCCCAGCTTTTTGATCCGGTATTCACGATGTATGACGATTGGGTGGAAAAATTCTGCGGCGAGTACCGCAGGCTCGGGCTACAAAAAGAATTCCGCTACAGCGTTTTCTCAAGACTGGACCATTTGAACGAACAAAAGATCAAGACGCTGGCACAATCGGGCTGCGCGATACTGCGCGTCGGCGTAGAGGCGGGGGATCCTTATATCCGCAATACGATATACAAAAAAGAGATCAGCGACGAAAAAATACGGGAGATATTCAACATCGCCAAGGCAAGCGGGATCGTTTTTACCGCGTATTATATCCTGGGGGGACCGTCAGAGACCCCCGGCACGGTCAAAAAGACTATCCGCATGGCGCGCGAATTGGATGCCGCAAGATCGGCATTTTTTATTTACAAGCCTTTTACAAAAGAAGGAGTGCAGATGCTTTCCGAGCACGGAGGGTGGGTCGACAGCAAACTGTGGGGAAAAGCAGATAATATCACCTTTGACGCGGTTGTGTATACCAAAGATCTGACGCCCTTACAGGTCGAGTGGTATCAAAAAAAAGCGTATTTCCTGACTTTCGGCAAGCGGCTGCTCCGTATGATCAGGAGGCAAAAACACAGATATTTTTTCAGGTTATTTATATATCTCTGCAAAGGCCTCCTGGACGGCCTTGACCGCTCTTATTTACTGACATATTATCATATCTATTCTTACGATAACGTAGACAAATGACCGCGCGCCTATAACGCGCTGATCCACCCATAAAATCAACCCCGCATGTTTAACGCCGCCTTCAAAAATAAAGGCCTATCCAGGAAAATCACGCTGGCGCTGGTCGCGGCCTATTTTCTGGTTGCCTGCATCCTCTTTCTCGATAGATTAGAGCTTAACAACGACGAGTCCATAATGGGAATCGGGGCGCTCGCCCTCATAACGCCGGGGGTACCGACTACCATGCTGCGGCACGTCAATTCCCTGGTGATGTTCTCTCCGCACAAAGGAAAGGCCGCAGCCTTTCCTGCGGCGCTCCTCTTTACCTTGTTCGGGAAAAGCGTTTTTGTCCTGCGCTTCACGCAGGTCCTCTTCTCGCTCGGCACCCTCTTTTGCGTGTATTACGTCTGCAAGCGGCAATTCGGCGATACGGTAGGGCTGCTTACCTTCTTTTTGCTGGGAGTGGATTCAAACTTTATCAGGACTACGCGCATCGGCTATCTGCAAGACGCGGTGTTCCAGATATTCCTCTTCTGGCTTGGCCTGTCTTTGGTACAGCTGTATCTCGATAAAAGAAGAAAGAATTATTTATATTGCTCCGCTTTTATATTCGGCGTAGCCCTGTGGGCGAAGCTGATGGCGTTGGGGTATTTCCTGGGCATTGCGGCAGCCAGCTTACTCTTTTGGAGAAAGAGCTATGCGTTTTTCAAGACACGCGTATTCGGCACAAAACAGGTCATCGTGTTTTTCCTGTTCTCTTTTATACTGGGTTATGCCCCGGCGCTCATCTTTAACGCTGCGCATGATTGGCCGACCCTGCATTCCGTTTCTAACAGTTTCAAGCCCCTCAACGCCAATATCCGATGGAATAACCTCGATTTTTTAAACAATCTTAAAATAAGGATGGGTAATTTTAACGAATTACTGACAAACTCCAATGTCGCCGACGCGATAACGATGCCGGTCAACGGGTTATCCCTGCCTTTATTCTATTTTTCCCTCTCGGCGGTATTGCTGTATATTTTTTTAAGGAAATCAAAGGCGATAAAAAGATCGTTTTCCGAAAACAAAATATTATTCTTCCTTGGCGTTTATTCGGCATTACTCGTGCTTAGCTGCTTCATCCCTTCTTCAGGGTCATTTGATTCTACGAACGTTACCATAATGCTGCCGTCCATACAGTTAGTCGAGGCGTTATTTTTCGGATTGCTCCTGGTCTATCTCAAGGTCAAATTCTGGCCGTACGCGGTCTCCCTGTGCCTTTTGCTCCCGTATACCGCCGCCGAAGCAAACATCATGAGGCAATTATGGCTGGATCTCGGGC
>JAQTNB010000031.1 GCA_028714055.1 Candidatus Omnitrophota bacterium | reverse complement strand
CAATGTTTTCAGGTTATTTTTAAACCAGGCAAGGGTCAACTTCAGGCCCTTTTCCAGCGGGACCTTCGGCTCCCAGCCCAGGACCTTGCGCGCCCTTGAAATATCGGGTTTCCTTTGTTTGGGGTCGTCTTGCGGCAAAGGTTTGAATATAATTTTGCTCTTCGTGTCGCTTAAACGCAACAAAAGGCGCGCGAGTGTCATAATGGAAAATTCCCTGGGATTCCCGATGTTTACCGGTTCATTAAAACCCGACCGCATAAGCCGGTAGATCCCATCGATCAGGTCATCCATGTAACAAAAAGAACGCGTCTGCGACCCCCTGCCATAGACCGTCAGGGGCTTGCCGTTAAGCGCCTGATAGATAAAATTAGGCACTACTCTTCCGTCGCGGATGCGCATGCGCGGGCCATAGGTGTTAAAGATGCGCACGATCCTGGTATCGATACGGTGCATCCGGTGGTAGGCCATGGTCATCGCCTCCGCAAAGCGCTTTGCCTCGTCATAACATCCCCTGATCCCCACGGGGTTGACATTGCCCCAATACTTCTCTACCTGAGGATGCACCAGGGGGTCTCCGTAGACCTCCGAGGTGGAAGCAAGGAAGAATACCGCCTTCTTCTCTTTTGCCAGGCCCAGTGCATTGTGCGTGCCCAGGGAACCGACCTTCAGTGTCTGTATCGGGAGTTTCAGGTAATCTTCCGGTGATGCCGGAGAAGCAAAATGCAAGACGTACTCCACCTTCCCCTTGACCCCGATAAACTTACTGACGTCATGCTTTATGAAAACAAAATCCCTGTTTTTCAGGAGGTGCCGTATGTTACGCTCATTGCCGGTGACAAGGTTGTCCATGCAGATGACGCGAAAACCCTCGGCAATAAGCCGGTCGCATAAATGCGAACCCAAAAATCCCGCCCCGCCGGTGACCAAAGCCGTCGACTTACGCATGTATTTTCTCCTTAAAATAGTCGTAGGTAATCTTTAAGCCCGCCGGGAAACCGACCTTAGGCTTAAAGCCGATCTTTTTTCCTGCCAGCGAAAGGTCGGCCAGGGTCCTGAAAACATCCCCCGGCCTTTTGGGAAGAAACACAGGCTTAAGCTGCCTGCCGGAGATCTTTGCCAGCGCCTTCACCAGCTCAAGCAGCGTATAATCCCTGCCGCCGGCGACATTAAAAGTTTCGCCCCGCAAGGCCCCGCGCGCTGCCGCGAGCAGGTTTGCGTCAACCACGTTTGAAACAAAGGTAAAATCGCGCGACTGCCTGCCGTTGCCGAAAACCGGCGGGCGCTCGTTTTTTAAAAAACAGGTGAAGAATTTCGGGACCACCACGGCATATTCGTCATCCAGGGACTGCCGCGGACCGAAAACATTGAAGTAACGCAGGCTTGCCGTCGGAAGCCCGAAATGCATGCTGAACATCCTGCAATAATATTCCCCGGCGAGTTTCGTGAGCGCGTACGGCGATATCGGAGAAGGCAGGAATCCTTCGCGTTCGGGAAAGGACTGCGCGTCGCCATAGACTGAGCTGGAAGACGCGAAAACAAACATCCTGACCCTGCTCTTCAGGGAGGCGTTGAGCATATTTAACGTCCCCTGGATATTGACCTCGTTATATTCCGCGGGGCTCTTCAGCGACTTTGGCACACTGCGCAGCGCCGCCTGATGCAAAACGTAATCCATGCCTTGCGCCGCCTTCAGGCATGCCTGCGCTGAACGGATATCGGCTTTCAATAATTGGATCTTTTTCCTGAAAGGACGCAGGTTCTCTTCTTTCCCGCTGGAAAAATCATCCAGCACCCTGACAAAATGCCCCCGCGAAACAAGCGTTTCGGCTATGTGCGATCCGATAAAACCGGCCCCGCCGGTGACCAGGAACTTTTTCATAATCTGTGGATTTTTGTGTCGGCTGAGCCCCGGTAAACGTTGCGCAGGTCAAAGATAAGCCGGGCGCTCCGGCGGATAAGGCGATAGTCCAGCGCCGAATGGCCGGTAGCGATGATAACGCAATCAAAAGAACCCACTGTTTTTTCATCCAGGGGCCTGGAAACCAGGCGTATCCCTCCCAGGCGCAGATACGGGATCAGCGGGTCATGATAGGCCACACGGTATTTTCCCTTCTGCAGGATCTCGATGATATCCAATGCCGGCGATTTCCTCAGGTCCTTGGTATCTTTCTTGTAGGTGACCCCGACGACCAGGACATTCTTTTTGCCCGGCGCGAGCAGCCCGTTAAGCCTTTCTACGACGTACGCAGGCATGCGCGAGACGACTTCGGAGGCAAGCCGCACAAAACGAAGATTGATGCCGTGGTGGCGCGCCTTCCAGTAAAGATACAGCGGGTCTTTGGGAATACAGTGCCCTCCCACTCCCGGCCCGGGATAGAAAGGCATGAATCCGAACGGCTTGGTCTTCGCGGCCTCGATTATCTCCCAGATGTCCACCTTCATGCGGTGCGCCATCATGGCAAGCTCGTTGATCAGGCCGATATTGACCAGGCGGAAGGTATTCTCAAGGAGCTTGACGGTCTCGGCGACCCGGGCGCTGGAAACCGGGACGATCCTGGCGATCACATGCCGGTAAAGCGCCGCTGCCAGCGCCCCTGCCTCCCTGGTCAATCCGCCGACGACCTTCGGGATCTTATGCACCGGATAACTTCTGTTCCCCGGGTCAATGCGCTCCGGGGAAAAACAAAGATAAAAATCCCTGCCGTGCCGCAGGCCCGCCCGTTCGAACAAAGGAAGGATCACCTCTTCGGTCGTGCCCGGATAGGTCGTGCTTTCCAGCACCACCAGGCTTCCCTTATTTATATGGCGCGCGATATGCACGACCGCCTGCTTAATATAGGAAATGTCCGGAGTATAACGCCGCTTCAGGGGCGTAGGAACGCAGATAATGATCACATCCGCCCCGCGCAAGGCGCCAAAATCCGCGCGGGCCGTCAGCTTCCCCGAAGTAACGGCGCGTTTAAGCTCGGATGCCGGGACATCGGTTATATACGATTCTTTATTCCTGATATGCCGTATGCGGTCCTTATCCACGTCCACGCCGAGGACCCGGAAGCCTTTTTTCACAAAGGCCATCGCCAGGGGCAGGCCCACATACCCCAGGCCCACGACGGCGATACGCACCTTTTTGCCGTTGATGCGCTCTAACAACCCTTTGAACGAACTATTCTCCGCCATACCAGGCCCGTCCCGATACTATGCTTTTTTAAAATCGCTTCTTCTGCCGATACCGGCATAGGTAAACCCGAGCTTTTTCATGCGTTCGGGCTCGTAGATATTGCGGCCGTCGATGACCAGCGGACGGCGCAGGAGCTTTTTGACCCTGGAAAAATCCAGCTCCTTGAATTCATCCCATTCCGTGACGATCAGCAGGCAGTCGCTTGCCTTGCACGCCTCATAGGGGTCACGGCAGAACTTTGCCTTCTTCCCGAGCAGGGGCGCTGCCTTATCCATGGACGAGGGGTCATAGACCTTGACGCGCGCGCCCTCTTCATGCAGCGCCTCGATGATCTCGATGGAAGGGGCGTTGCGGATATCGTCGGTATTCGGCTTAAACGACAGCCCCAGGACCGCGATAGTCTTGTCTTTGATGATCCAGAGCAGGTCTTTTATCTTATGAAGGAAGAAGGCCTTCTGGTCTTCGTTTATCTCCCGCACCGCCTTAAGCAGCCGGAAGTCATAGCCGATCTTCCCGGAAATAGTCACGAAGGCATCCAGGTCCTTGGGGAAGCAGGAGCCTCCGTAGCCAAGGCCGGCGCTTAAAAACTGCGGGCCGATCCTTTTGTCCAGCCCCAGGCCGTCGGCAACCTCCACGACATCGGCGCCCACTTTTTCGCAGATGCGGGCGATGGCGTTCATAAAAGAGATCTTGGTCGCCAGGAAAGAATTCGAGGCGTGCTTGATCAGCTCCGCCGACTTGATATCGGTGATGACGATCGGCGCGCGTAAAGGCGCGTAAAGGCTGGTCAGGATATCGCGCGCGCGGGACGTCTCCACGCCGATGACGATCCTGTCCGGGTGCATAAAATCATGGATCGCCTGGCCTTCGCGCAGGAATTCGGGGTTCGAGGCGATATCAAACTTCACCTTGCGCTTTATATAGGTAGAGATGGTGCGCTGCACCCAGTTGCCCGTTTCCACCGGCACGGTGGATTTTTCCACGATCAGGCGGTAGCCCGGCATGTTGATGGCGATGTTGCGGGCGACATTCTCGATGCCGGTAAGGTCCGCTTCTCCGTTTTCCAGGGAGGGCGTTCCGACGGCGATAAAGATGACTTCCGAGGCGCGCACCGCTTCTTTGATGCTGGAGGTAAAGATCAGGTGTTTCTTGCGGACGTTGGCGGTTATCAGCTCTTCCAATCCCGGTTCATAGATGGGGATCTTGCCTTTTTTGAGCTCAGCGACCTTCTTGGCGTTGTTGTCGGCGCAGATCACCCTGTTGCCGAGTTCCGCGAAGCACGCTCCGGTGACTAATCCGACATACCCTGAGCCGATGATCGAAATGTTCATACAATCCTTCCTTTCATGGTTTTTAGATTACCGTGCTGCCCCTGACTTGGGGGAATGGTATGACTGGTCAAAACCGAATTCCATCTCCGGGAACGCCTTGATGCGGAAAACCAGGTAAATAGATTCCCCTTCGTCCCTCTTGACGTTATAGAGGAGCTCGACATCCCAACAGTGCAGGTTCCGCGTGATCTTGTATTCCTGTTCCCTCAGACCCTGTTTTAGATTGGCGGCTTCCTTGGCGTTATACCGCTCGTAGACCGAGAATTTCCACTTCGGGTTAAGCCACCAGCTGAAGCCCATGGTGATCTCGTTTGTGCCTTTGCGCGTATAGCGCTGCCCGAAACCGAGCGTGCGGTTCTTGCCGAGGCTGAAATTCAGATCGTAGTTGGCTGCCGAGAAATAATCCTCGCGGTGATTATAGGTCGCGTCGGAATCCAGCGTAAGCCACCCATACGGCATGAACTTCAGGTCCAGGACGATATCCGAAAGCTTGCTCCCCGAGCCTTTCGGCTTAAAGGTATAGGCGGAATTCACCCTGAAATCAAGCATATCCACGGTCTTCTGCTTGCGCTTCGTCTGCAGCTTATTGGAGAGCTCTAAGGTCGCGGAATTGTTGCGCGTGATGGCGTCCACGCCGTCTATCTGTTTTAAGTGCGACCGCGAGACCGTAGGCTCATGATTATATGAATAGGCGATCGTGGGCGTTATGATATGGCGCAGGCCGTTGACATCCAGGCCTAAGAAGTCCGATTTGACGTCAAAGATACGGTAGAACTTGGTGCTGGCGTCCGACCCCGCGTAAAAGACGGTCCGCGGAGACACCCCCCCACCGTCCACATCGCGGTCGTAAAAGGTCTGCCTGCTCATCACAAAAGGCGTCAGGCGCACAAAGGCGACCCTGCTGGGCAGGGAAAGCTTATTGGAGGTATCGAGCCTGGTGACCGTCAGGTCCGTATTCTGCGCTTCCACCTTTTGGTTGAAATTGGCGAACGCCGAGGAACTTTCAAAATAAAAAGGCGAATCGCCCATCTGGAGGCTGGGCATGGTGTATTTGATCTCCGGCGTCTTTTCCAGCTGATTGAACCAGTGGTTGGTGCGCTTCTGCATCAGCACGTCCAGGCTTGAGTACGTAAAGGAACGGTGCAGGAGCGCGTAAGGCAGCGGCTCGGCGCCTTTTTCATATTCGCGGTAAAAATAGTCTTTGAGGAAATTGTGCGTATTGCCGAAGGCCTTGCGCTTTTCATCGCTGATCTGGTAATATTCGGAAACGAAATTGGTATAGGGGTCGATATCCCACTTATGGCGCCAGCGGATAAGGTGGCGCTCGAACTCCTGCTTCTCGCCCGGCGGGATATCATCCGGTTTTTCGTTGGTGGTGTAATATTTGAAATCGCCCTTGCCGAACTTCTCGGTCGTGTAATTGGAACCGAAGCCGCTGGCCACGCCGAGCTTGGAACGGTAGTCCAGATATATCCTGCCGCTTAAGTTTTCGGCCAGCCGGTATCTCCAGGCGCTCAGGATATACGGCCCCCATTCTTTGGTCTTTCCGGGAGTGACCTGGACGTGCATAAAAGGCTCTTTGAGGCTGCGCTCGTACTTGGGGATCGTGGCAACGGGCACGCCGCCCAGGTACATGGTGTTTTCTACCGTGCGGACCTTTTCTCCGGGGACAAACGTCATGCGCCGCGATTTTATGCGGTAATGAGGATGGTCGTAACCGCAGGTGCTCATATAGCCCCGCTCTGCGATAAATTCGGCATCGCCCGTCTTATACGCCTTCTCGGCGCGGCCGAAATAGGGGTTCATGCGGAATATGGGCTCTATGATCTCTCCGGTCCTTTTCTGAAAATTATAACGCACTACCTCCCCTTCGATAACGCCTGTCTTGTCCTCCAGGCGGACCTTTCCTTCGGCGACCGCGTCTTTGGTCTGGGTGTTGACACGCAGGCTCCTGCAGGTAAGCGTGGCGTCTTTATAAACCAAAACGACGTTACCGGTCGCGCTCACTTCTTTACTGTCGCTGAGGTATTCGACCGTGTCGCCGTTGACCGTTATAGGCTGGGGGACCGCGGGCTGTTCTGCGGCTTCTTCCTGCGGAGGCTGCGGTTGCTGCTCTTCCTGGGCCAAGGCGCAAGACACAACGGATGCCGCCGGCACCAGGGCAAAAAAAGCAAAAAAGAGGATGTATAGTTTACGGGTATGCGCGCTCATTTACCGTCCGGCGGGGTATCTTCTTGTAGTCCTCAAGGAACCGCTGAATCCCTAAATCGGTAAGCGGGTGTTTAATAAGCTGTTCGATGACCTTAAAAGGGATGGTGGCGATATCGGCCCCCGCCTTGGCCGCGTCTACCACGTGCACGGGATTACGCACGGAGGCAACGATGATGCGGGTGGAAAAACCGTAATTCTCATAGATGAGCTTAATGTCCCTGATCAGGTCCATCCCCGTCGTACTGATATCATCGAGCCTGCCGATAAACGGAGAAACATAGTCGGCGCCCGCCTTGGCAACCAGCAGGGCCTGCGAAGGGGAAAAACACAGGGTAACGTTGGTCTTGATCCCCTCCTGCGCGAGTATCCTGACGGCCTTCAGCCCTTCCTTTATCAACGGGATCTTGATCACGATGTTTTTGGCGATCAACGAGAGCGTGCGCGCCTCCGCCACCATAGCCTGGGCTTCCATGCCGATGACTTCTGCGCTTACCGGCCCGCTCACCAGCGAACAGATCTCCTCCAACAATTCTTCAGCGGGCTTGCCTTCTTTTGCGATGAGCGAGGGGTTCGTGGTCACTCCGTCCACAACGCCGAGGCTCACCGCCTCCCTGATCTCGTTTGTGTTTGCCGTATCTATAAATATCTTCATCCCTGCGTCCTTTCCCTGACCATGACCGCCGCGCCGATAAGGCCGGCGTCGTTACCGAGCTTCGCCCTTACAATTTTAAGCTTCCTTGACTGGACGGCCATCGCCTGGGCGGAAACCACTTCCCGCACCCGCTCAAAGAGGACCGCTCCTGCTCCGGCTACCCCTCCGCCGATAACGATCACCTGCGGGTTGAGCATGTTGACCACGCCTACCAGCATAATGCCAAGGCGCGTTCCCACCGCCCGCCAGAGAGCGCGCGCCTTTCTATCGCCTCTGCGGGCACGGCGGCTTATCTCCTCCAGGGGGATATCCCTGCCAAAAATCCTGCGGGCTTCCTGCATGATGCGGCGGTTGCCGATATACGCCTCAAGGCAAGCCCTGCCTCCGCAATTACAAAGAGGCCCGGTTTCATTGATCGGTATATGGCCGATCTCAGAGCTGGCATTATCCCTGCCGCGATAGAGCCTGCCCCCTATGATGATGCCCCCTCCTACCCCGGTCCCCAGAGTGATGCATACGGCGTGCTGAAAACCGCGCGCAGCGCCAAGCCGGTGCTCTGCCAGCGCCATAAGCTTGGCGTCATTATCCAGGAAAACCGGCACCATAAATTTTTGCTCAAGGATGCGCCCCAGCGCCACGTTCTTCCATCCGGGTATATTGGGGAAAAAATGCACCGATTTCTTTTCTACGTCAATCGGGCCGGGAAGCCCCAGCCCCAGGCCCACGATGTCTTTTTTGCGCAATTTATTCCTGGAGATGACCGTTTCCACGCAGCGGGTTATCGCCCGGATCAGGTCAGCCTTGCGGCTGAAACTCCCGGTAAAAAGCAGGTGCCTATCCAGGATCTTATAGCGGGGGTCTAACAGGGCGGTCTTGAGGTTTGTGCCGCCCAGATCGATCGCAATGCAATAGTGAGGTGCCATGGGGTTGTATTGTAACTCAAAGCGGGCGCTATTTCAAGGGGTAATCTTTTAAGCCGGGTCTCCGAAGGCACGCACCTTGTTCCTGCCCGACTGCTTGGCCTTGTAGAGCGCGGAATCAGCGCTGTCAATAAGGGCGATGATGTCTTTGCCGTCATAAGGGAACGTTGAGATGCCGATGCTGACCGTGACCTTCAGGTCTTCATCGTAGACCTTTATCGGCTTTGCCGCTACGGCCTGGCGGATACGCTCGGAGACAAACCGCGCCTGTTCCCTTCCGGTCTCGGTAAGGATAATGGAAAACTCCTCCCCGCCGTATCTTCCCACCAGGTCGATCTGGCGCACGTTTTCTTTGACGGTCCGGGCGATCTCCTTTAAGATGGCGTCGCCGACAAGATGGCCGTAACTGTCGTTGTAGTTCTTGAAGTTGTCGATATCCACCATCATGCAGGAAAAATTATACTCAAAGCCGGCCGAGCGCTCCACCTCTTCCTTGAAACGCTCCATAAAGTAGCGCCGGCTGAAAACCGCGGTCAGGCTGTCGGTAATAGCCAGCTCCTGCACCTGCTGGTAGAGGATCGCCCGCTTGATCCCCAGGATGAACTGCTGGGCAAGGATATGGAACTTTTCGGCGTCCTCGTTTTTGCTGAGCTTTGTCACCAGGTACCCGGCTGTGTCCTTTTCTATCCCCAGGCGCAGCACGATGTGGTCCCGGTAGAGCTCCGCCGGAACGGGGACCCTGAGGAACTCGCATTTTTCCACATTGATATATTTTTTTATCTCTTCGTTGAAATTGATGAAGACCCGCTCCGTATCAAGCGAGCGGCAGAGGAGCTTGGTGATATTGTATATCGCGATAGTCTGCTCAAGGCCGCGCTGCAGCCCGGCGATCTCCTCGCGCAGGTCGTCGTTCTTTGCGGAAAGCTGCGTGCATTCCGAGCTTAGGCGTTCGCTTTCCGAGCGCGCCTTCAGGAAGCTGTACACATAGAGCGTCCGTTTAAGCCACGCCCAGAGCGCCAGGGAAAGCGCGGCCAGCCCGCCGGAATACAGGATAAGCGTCATCATCGCGCGCACACCACTTTGTTCCTTCCTTTTTGCTTGGCTTCATACATCGCCATATCGGCCTTGAGGATCAGGTCGTTCTCTTCGGATGTGTCGTCGGGAAATGCGGTCACGCCGATGGAAACGCTGCACTGGG
>JAQTNB010000030.1 GCA_028714055.1 Candidatus Omnitrophota bacterium | reverse complement strand
AAGCCAGTGGACCTGGCCTTTATCGGTAACGCTCAACAGGTAATCTTTCGTCGAGGCGACAAAAAGATGCTCGATAAAATCTTCGTCATTCACCTCGGCTCCGGTGACGCCTTTGCCGCCGCGCTTCTGTTTACGTTATGAGCTCACCGCCAGGCGCTTTATGTAGCCGCCGTGGCTGATCGTTACCACGACATCTGCTTCGGCGATCAGGTCCTCTATTTCGAGCTCTTCGACCTCTCCGACGATCTCCGTCCTGCGTTCATCCCCGTACTTTTCTTTCAACCCGGATAATTCGTCCTTGATGATCCCCTCGATCTTCTTTTCCGAGGCCAAAATAGCCCTGCAGAGCTCGATCTTCTTCAATAACTCGGCGTACTCAGCGTCGATCTTGTCCCGCTCCAGCGCGGTCAGGCGCTGCAGCTGCATCTCGAGGATCGCCTGCGCCTGGATCTCCGAAAGCCCGAACTCTTCCATAAGCCGGCTGCGCGCCATTTCGGTATTCTTGGAGGTCTTAATGGTCTTAATGATGCGGTCGATAAATTTGAGCGCGATCTTAAGCCCCTCCAGGATATGCGCGCGCTTAAGCGCCTTATCCAGTTCAAACTGGGTGCGCCTGCGGATGACGACCTTGCGGTGCAGGATATAATAGTCCAGCATCTGGCGCAGGGAGAGGACGCGGGGCCTGTTTTCTACTAGCGCCAGCATTATGATGCCAAAGGTCGTCTCAAGCTGCGTGTGCTTAAAAAGCTGGTTCAGAATGATCTGGGATTCGACATCGCGCTTCAGCTCGACGACAATGCGCATGCCTTCCTTGTCCGATTCATCCCGGACGTCGGAGATCCCCTCTATTTTTTTCTCTTCAACCAGCGAAGCTATTGTTTCGATGATGCCGGATTTTTGCACCTGGTACGGTATCTCGGTGATCACGACCAGGTCTTTACCGTTTTTCTGGTGCTCGACGGTCGCGCGCGCGCGCACGGTCAGCTTGCCCCTGCCCGAGGCATACGCATCCTTGATCCCACCCTTGCCGCAGATGACCCCGCCGGTGGGAAAATCCGGCCCCTTCACATAGCGCATCAGGTCCTTGAGTTCCGCCTCCGGGTGGTCTAAAAGATACATGATCGCGTCGGCGACTTCGTTGAGGTTGTGCGGCGGGATGTTCGTTGCCATGCCCACGGCAATACCGCTTGAGCCGTTGACCAGCAAATTCGGCAATGCCGCCGGCAACAGGAGCGGCTCGCTTAAGGAGGAGTCGAAATTCGGGCCGAAATTAACCGTATCTTTGTCGATATCGCCGAGCATCTCGTCGGCAATGGAGGCCAGGCGCGCCTCGGTGTAACGCATGGCCGCAGCCGCATCGCCGTCTACCGAGCCGAAGTTACCCTGCCCGTCGACTAACGGATAGCGCAGGGAGAAATCCTGCGCCATGCGCACCAGCGTATCGTATACGGCCATATCTCCGTGCGGATGGTACTTACCCAGCACCTCTCCGACGATACGCGCGCATTTCTTGTAGGGCTTGGAGTGGTCAAGGTTCAACTCCTGCATGGCATAGAGAATGCGCCGGTGAACGGGCTTGAGCCCGTCGCGGATATCGGGCAGCGCCCTGCCGACGATGACGCTCATCGCGTAATTCAGGTACGAATCCTTTACTTCTTCTTCGATGTAAACCGGTATTATTTTTTCGTTGCGCGTATACATATCAGACGTCCAGGTTCTTTACTTGATGGGCATAATTTTCAATAAATTCCCGGCGCGGTTCAACCTGGTCGCCCATTAAGACCGTAAACATCTTATCGGCTTCAACCGCGTCCTCTAATGTCACCTTTAAGATCGTGCGCTTTTCCGGATCCATGGTCGTGTCCCAAAGCTGCTGCGGGTTCATCTCCCCCAAGCCTTTATAGCGCTGGATGTGCATGCCTTTGGTCGCCATCTCTTTAATATAGGCAAGCGTATCCCTGAGGCTAAACAGATCCTTGTGTTCCTTTTCATTGACGATGCGATACATCGGTTTTACTTTGTTCTTTTCGGCCTCCCCGGCAAGATATTCCTTTTTTGCATCCTGGGATTCGCACGCAAACGTATTCATATCCAAGCCGAGCTTCTCTATTTTAGCCACGATCTGCTCTATCTCATGGGTCTCAAAAAGCTCTAGAACATCGAGCTCGGAATCCTTCCCTTCCCTTGAGGTTAACTCGGCCAGTTCTTTATCAGAGTAGACAAAAAGGTCTTTCCCCTCCACTTTTACCCTATAAATGGGTAATTTTTTGGTCTTTGCTTGCCTAAAACTAAGGTATTTTATGAAATTTACTCCCTTTTTATCTAAATTCTTGATTAAAATCTCTAAATTAACCAATAATTGCAAAAGCTCTTTAAATTGGTTATCCGTAAAGACTTGCTTATCTTTTAAGCGCATAAAACGGTGTCCTTCGCGCCCCAGCTCAAGCATAAATTCATTCATCTGGTCTTCCGTCTGTATGTATTCCTCTCTCTGGCCGCGTTTGATTTTATACAGCGGCGGCTGGGCAATATAGACATGCCCCTCTACTACCAATTTAGGGATCTGGCGGTACAAAAGGGTCAAAAGCAGGGTCCGGATGTGCGAACCGTCAATATCGGCATCGGCCATCAGTATGATCTTGTGATACCGCAGTTTTGAAAGGTCAAATTCCTCTCCGATGCCGGTCCCCAGGGCCGTAATAATAGTGCGTATTTCTTCGTTGGAAAGGATTTTGTCAAGCCGCGCCTTTTCCACATTCAGTATTTTACCTTTGATGGGCAGGATCGCCTGGAACCTTCTGTCCCTTCCCTGTTTTGCCGAACCGCCGGCAGAATCGCCTTCTACGATATACACCTCGCATAGGGCCGCGTCCCTTTCGGAGCAATCCGCGAGTTTACCGGGAAGCCCGCCGCTTTCAAGCGCTCCCTTGCGGCGGGTCAATTCGCGGGCCTTACGCGCTGCCTCGCGCGCCCGGGAAGCAACAATGACTTTATCGATGATCTTGTTTGCTACGGAAGGGTTCTCCTCAAAATATGCCGCCATCGCATCGAGGCTTGCGGATGCAACCAGCCCTTCAACCTCGGAATTACCGAGCTTGGTCTTGGTCTGGCCTTCATACTGGGGGTTGGGGACCTTAACGCTTATTACCGCGGTCAGCCCTTCGCGCACATCTTCTCCGGCGATCGCCAGATCGTCATTTTTGATCAGGTTTTTGTTTTTGGCATACTGATTGATCGCCCTGGTCAGCGCCGATTTAAAACCCGAAAGGTGCGTGCCCCCCTCGACGGTATTTATGTTGTTGGCGAAGGAAAAAATAGTTTCCGCGTAACCGTCATTATACTGCATCGCCGCTTCCAGGATGACGTTATCCTGCTCTTTGCAAAAATAAATCGTCTTGGCATGCAGCGGGTTTTTATTCTTATTCAGGTATTCGACGAAGGAAACGATGCCGCCGGCAAATTCAAAGACCGCCTCTTTATCGGAGCGCTCGTCGACAAGCTTGATCTTCAGGCCCTTATTGAGGAAGGCGAGCTCCCTGAGGCGCTGAGAAAGCACATCGTAGGAAAATTCCACCTTGCTGAAGATGGTGCGGTCGGGCTTGAAGGTGATCTTGGTCCCCGTGTTATTGCTTTTGCCGATAACCGTCAGCTTCGAGGCGGTCCTGCCTCTTTCATACCGCTGGTGATGGATCTTGTTTTCGCGCCTCACCTCCACTTCCAGCCAATCCGAAAGGGCGTTCACCACGCTGACGCCCACGCCGTGCAGGCCGCCGGATACCTTGTACACCCGGTGGTCAAACTTGCCGCCTGCGTGCAATGTGGTCAATGCGACCTCTACCGCGGGCTTTTTCTCCGTTTTATGCATATCAACCGGGATCCCGCGGCCGTTATCGGTGATGCTGACGCTGTTGTCGGGGTGGATCGTTACCTCTATGTAATTGCAGTGCCCTGCCAGGCTTTCGTCAACGCTGTTATCGACGACCTCATACACCAGGTGGTGCAACCCGCGCACCGACGTATCCCCGATATACATCGCAGGCCTGCGCCGTACCGCCTCGATGCCTTCCAGGACCTGGATTGTCGTTGCGTCGTATGCCTTGGATTCCGCTTTTGACGGCGATGGAGGGATTTCTTTTTGTTTTTTCATTTCACGTCTCCGAGAGAAAAACGTATGTCCTTGATCACATCCTGCGACTGGGCCCGCAGCTTATTGAGCAGGCCGTCCTTGTGCAGGTTCAGATTATACAGCCAGACCGAAGAATCGACATTGATGCACAAGATCCCTTTTTTAAAATAACCCACCCTCACATGCTCCAGCTCTTTTTTGGATAACACCCTCTGTATAAGCGCCTGGGGGGTTTCTTGATCCCGGCGCTGCTGTATCTCCAATGTCGCAAACAAAGACTGGATCGCGTCTTTTAATGTGTGCGTCGGCCGCATCGTTAATTCAACCGCATGGGCAATACGATATAAATATAGCCGGGAGCACGGATCACGCCGGCCTTGTCGCTATCGGTAAGCTCGATCCCTATCTTTTCATCGGCTAAGTTCTTAAGAACGTCGGCTAAATAAACAGGGTTGAACCCGATCGCTATCTCTTTGCCTTTATATTCTACCGGCACCTCCTCAAACGACTCCCCGACATCCGGAGTGGATTTGGAAATCACCAGTTTATCTTTAAAAACCTCCAGTTTGACCGCCTGGTAATCAGGCGTAGCAAGCAGGGCGGCCCTGCGCACCCCCAACAACAGGCCTTCCCTGCTGACAATGATCTTATTTTCCGAGGGCGGTGGTATAACCTGTTGATAATCCGGGAACTCCCCTTCGATCAAACGGGAAATAACAACGACCTCGCCTAACTCAAACAACACCTGATTATTTCCCAAGATCATGGAAAGCTGCCCGTTTTCTTGTAAATTACGGTTTAGCTCCTGGATGGTTTTTATAGGAACAATAATACGGACATCTTTATCTATCCCCTGCTGAATCTTATGTTCGGCAACCGCCAACCGCTTACCGTCCGTTGCCACCAAGGTAAGCGTGTTTTTATTGATCTTAAACAAAATCCCATTCAACACATACCGCGCTTCATCAAACGATACAGCAAACGAGGTTAAGGCAAGTAGTTGTTTAAGGCCGCCCTGCTCCAATTTAATCACTTCTTTATCTTTAAATTCGGGCAGTTTGGGAAACTCCTCACCCCCGATCCCTAAAATCTTAAATTGGCAGGATTTGGTCTCAATAATAACCAGATTATTCTTTTTTGTGGTTATCACCACATCATCGTCCGGCAATTCTTTTATAATATCGCTAAATCTTTTTGCGGGAACGGTAATAACGCCTGTTTCCTGGGATTCCACAATAATTGAACAGGTTATACCGACATCTAAATCGGTAGCTGTTAATTTAAGTGTGTCTTTTTGGACATCAAGTAAAATATTGGATAGTATTGGCAGTGCTGCCCTTGTGGTGATTATATTCTGAACTGTTTGAATGCCCCCCAAAAGAATACCTTTTTTTGTTTTAAATTTCATAACCTTCTCCTTATGCACAAGGGTGGTTATTAGTTTTAGTTTTTAATAGAAAAATAGTAGCCGTATTAATGGTTGAATTTTTTGTTTAAAACCCCATCAACCTGTTTCATGGGAAGTATATAAGAAAAACAAAACCCCTTTAAAAACATGGGATTTACTGTGTAATGATATTCATAACCCGTTCAACGCGTTCTTTAAGTGGCGCGTTTGAATTCACCAACTCCCGTATTTTATTATATGAGTGCAGAACCGTAGTGTGGTCTTTTCCCCCAAAGCACTCCCCGATCTCAGGAAGCGACAATTCCGTCAACTCGCGGCTGATATACATGGCAACCTGACGCGGCAAAACCACGGTTTTCTGGCGCCTTTTGGTTTTTAAGTCGTGTAAAGACACCCCAAACTCTTCTACCACACAACGTTGTATGAAATCAACCGTGATCAGCTTTTTGGGTTCTTTCAGGAGGTCTTTGAGCACCTCTTTTGCTAATTCCAAAGTAATGGGTTTTTCTTCGAGCAGCGAGTAGGCAATCGTGCGGATCAGCGCCCCCTCCAATTCCCTGATATTCGTTTTGATGAGCTGGGCGATAAAGAAAATGACTTCATCCGGTACGCTGACCGGCTCGCGTTCGATCTTTTTTTTCAAAATAGCGACCCTGGTTTCCAGGTCAGGCGGCTGGATATCCGTGGTCAATCCCCATCCAAAGCGCGAGACAAGGCGCTCCTGGAGGTTGGCTATTTCTTTGGGGGGGCGGTCAGAGCAGATGACGATCTGCTTATGCGCATCATAGAGCGTGTTAAAGGTGTGGAAGAACTCTTCCTGCGTCGACTCTTTGCCGGCGATAAAATGGATGTCGTCTATGACCAAAACGTCGGCGTTACGGTATCGTTGCCTGAACGCAGAGGTCGAATGGTGCTGGATGGCGTCGATCAGTTCGTTGGTGAAGCGCTCCGAAGGCATATAACAGATTTTTGCGTTCGGGGCCTTGCTGCTTTTGATATGGTGGCAGATAGCCTGGATCAGGTGCGTTTTGCCCAGGCCTACTCCGCCGTATATGAAAAGCGGGTTATATGCCTTGGCCGGAGATTCTGCTACCGCCAGGGAATACGCGTGCGCATGCCGGTTTGAAGGGCCGATGACGAAATTCTCGAATGTATAACGAGGATTAAGGCCCAGGCTTTCGTTTGCTTCGGCGACCCGGGCAAGCATTTCTTTTGCCGCCTGTTGCGGAGGGGTATTTTTCGGCAGGCCGGCGCCATCCGCGGTAAGCTCGATCTCAACCTGCTTTTTGCCCGCTTGCAGGACCGCCTCCCGGATGGTCGCCTTATAATGTTTATCGACCCAGTCTTTAAAAAAAGAATCCGGGGCCTGCAGGATGAGCGTGTCTTGCTTGCCGCAAGAGGCTTTAAGAGGCAAAATCCAGGTGTCGTAAACAACTTTTCCCAGCTGCGTTTCCAGCTGCGCCTGGGCTTTATCCCAAGCCTTATTTATATCTGCCATACGAACTTAGAGAGGTTTGCACACTATCCACAATTTATGAACAGAGTGTATAAATCTGTGGAAATATTATATCAGAGCCGCGCGGATCTGCAAGATAAAATGGTTTCGCGGCGCCGTCAAAACTCGTAAGGACTAAATTATACACTACTTTTTTAGCGAGTCAACAAAAAACATTTTCTCCCGCTTCCCGCGGCTCAACTTTGTCTTGACCGCCCGGCCTTCTTGGTATAAGCTTATACAAAACCGGCTGCAAGAAAGGTTGACTTTGGCGGGCTTTATGTTATAATTACCCTAATTTATGATCCGCACCGATGGCGGCAAGCGCCCCGACGGTAAAACGTGATCTGTACATTCTCAAGAGAGGCCGAGCATGAAAAAAAATCTAACGACACCCACCAAAAGAGTCGGTAAACGTAAACACGGATTTCGCAACCGCATGGGCACGAAGGCAGGACGCCAGCTTTTGAGCCGCCGCCGCCGTAAAGGTAGAAAGCGCATTTCTCTTTAATGTTGCGAAGCATTCCTGTCCTGTTTCTTACCTGGTATCAGCGATATTTAAGGGGGGTATTGCCTGCCTCCTGCCGTTTCAGCCCCTCTTGTTCCGAATATTGCATCCAAGCATTTAGAAAATACGGCCTCATCAAGGGGGCAGCTAAAGGCATGAGCCGAATAATCGCCTGTCACCCCTTTTCCGGAAGATCCGGATATGACCCTCTAAAATAAAGGATAAATATGGATAAACGCTTAATTTTAGCCGTAGTTTTAACTTTGCTGGTTTTTCTTTCCTGGACCTTCGTTGTCTCAAAGTTCTTTATTGTTGAAAATAAAGAGGTTACATCTCAAAAAGCAATCGATCATTCAAAAGCTCAAATACAGGCCTCATTTGAGATAACTAAAGCCGAAAACCTTGTTCAACCACCCGTTAAGCAGGTCCCGCTAGAAGAAAGCACAATTGAGACTACCAATATAATACATAATATCATTTTCAATGAACCGGATGCTACGGTCAAGAAGGTGATTTTTCCTAAATACCAATCTTATGATTTTGAGCTGGGCAAAGGTTTTTTGCTTAAGAATTTCGTCCTGCCTTTTAAGAAGGTTTCATCAACGGAAAATTCAATAACCTTTGCTGCTCAAGATAAAGATAAAAAGATTATTAAAGAATTTTCTTATTCTAAAGTTAATTACTACATGGAGTTAGAAGTATCTGTGGTGAACTTAACCGATGGTGAAGTCCCGCTGGATTTAGACTTGCAGGCCGCTACCTTAAGCTTTAAGCACAACAATGAACAGGAAAGATTTCAGGATATTTTGTTTGCCTTGGAAGAAAAGGATGTAAGGGTCAATGGCCGCAAAGACGGTGTTTATGATGAAGTGAGATTCCTGGGATGGCGTGACCGTTATTTTTGCGGGATCATTCAGCCGGAACTTAGTCATTATAGCGCAGTCACAAAAAGTACTAAAAATGTAGGCTCAGACATTTTTCTTGATTTGCCGGAAACAAAATTACTGCCGCGACAAATCTATAAAGAGAAATTTCGTATCTATTTGGGTCCACAAGATTTAAACAGTATCATGAGTGTGAATACGGCATGGAGTTCTATCATACATTACGGAACTTTTGATTTTATTTCACAAATATTAGCCCAATTCATAAATTTTCTTTATTCATTTAGCCATAATTGGGGTATTGCCATAATTTTATTTAGTTTCGCGATTTATTTGATTCTCTATCCTTTGACATTGAAACAAATGAAGTCAATGAAAGAAATGCAGATATTGCAACCAAAATTGGAAGAATTAAAGGTCACTTATAAGGATAATCCTCAAAAACTCAATAAAGAGATCATGGAATTGTATAAAATCCACAAAGTTAATCCATTTGGTGGATGTTTGCCGCTTATTTTACAATTGCCCATATTTTTCGCGTTATATCAACTATTAATGCGCTCTGTGCACTTAAAAGGCGCTCAATTCTTATGGATAAGTGATTTATCCATGCCAGACAGGCTTGCGCTGCCTTTCACATTACCTATAATCGGAGATAAAATCAATATTTTACCGATTTTCATGGCCTTAATCATGTTTTTTCAGCAGAAACTATCTAGTTTTAGCATGGGGAATACTTCTAATGAGCAGCAGAAAATGATGGCTATTATAATGCCTTTGATGTTCGGCTTCTTCTTTTATAATATGCCTGCCGGACTGGTGTTGTATTGGTCTATTAATAGCACGTTAACCTTTCTTTATCAGTTAAAGGTGAATAGAAGCAAATGAAACTGAATCATGAAGAAATGGAATTTGAAGGTTGTAATGTTGAGGAGGCAATCCAAAAGGCCCTTGAACAATTAAGGCTTCCGAGAAAAAAGCTTAAAATCGAAGTACTTTCTGAAGGGGAAAAAGGCTTATTTGGCATGTCAGGGGCTAAGCAGGCAAAGATCAGGGTTCGGTTAAAGAGCGACAAATAATCATTGACTGC
>JAQTNB010000029.1 GCA_028714055.1 Candidatus Omnitrophota bacterium | reverse complement strand
CCCGGGAGAAGCGCCTGCAATCTTTCAAAAGCCTTGCCTGCCTCGCTGTCCCTATGCGCATTGAGATATGCCAGTCCAAGCACATATAAAGCCGGGGCAGAAGAAACATACGCGGCTTCTTCCTGCGCCTGCCGTATATTTTTGGCATCCGCCTCCTCGTGCAGCCTTTTCCAGTCAAGCGGGTCGGCACAGACGCGGGCCGGCACGCACAAGGCAAGCGCCGTTAAAAACGCCGCCGGAAGAAATGTTTTCTTCACTGTTTCTCCTTTCTAAAATATTCCCAGACCAGGATCGCTACGGTGACCATACTGAACCCAAAAAGGAAATCCTCAAGCGGTATGCTTCCCAGGCGGATACCCATGAAAAACTCCGGCGCGTAACGCACGATCCCTCTACCGGTAAGGTAGCCGTTGACCAGCAGCTTAAAGCCAAGAATAACGCATAAAAAAAAGTAATATCCCTTTCGCGCAAGAAGCCGGATCCCGCTTATGCGGTCAAGATAAATAGCCGCCAAAACCGAGGCTGCGGCAATAACGGTATATTCTTTCATCGCCGCATCCTTTGCGTAAGGTATTTCATTGCTTCCCAGGTAAAAATGCAACAGAAAGGAATGACCACGAAAAAGAGCGCCTCTTCAAGGGGGAGGTTGATCACCCGCATAGGAAAGACGCCCGCCGGATCAAAATGCCAATGGCCGCGCCAAACGGCAAATACGTCCCAGGCGCCGAAAACCGCCAGGACCGCGGCGATGCTCGCGGCAAGGGCGCGGGGCTTGCGGTAAAACTTTAAAGGAGGATAGAAACTCAAGACGAAAGGGATGGAAATAGAAAACAACAAGACGAGCATGTAGGGGGACATGGTTTCTTATATTGTTAATTAACGAGAAATTCCAAATCCCAAATTCCAAATCCCAATAAATTACAAAAATCAAATTTCAAACATATGTTTTGAATTTGATATTTGTGATTTGAAATTTATTGGAATTTGGCTCGCCTGCCGCAGGCAGGCAGTGGAATTTGGTGCTTATCCATATTTGGTACTTAGATTTGTGATTTATCGATATTTTCTGACAGCTCCATTTTATCCTTGCTATAACCCAATTGCAAATATAAAATACTTCACGAAAGGCATACACATGCATGATACCCAAAACCCGCCACTGTCGCTGCAAAAAGGCTATGCGCTTGCCAAGGATATTATCCGCAGGCATGCCAAGATATTCTATCTGGGCGCGCAAATGCTCCCGAAGGATGAACGCCTGGCGATCTTCGTGGTATATGCCGTTGCCCGGTATGCGGATGAGAGCGTCGACGATATAAAAGTCACGGATAAGAGGCAGCGGCTGGCAAAGATCGCCGCCTGGATCGAATCCTCCTACGGACAAACACCGCTTTCCGAACCCCTCCTGCAGGCATTCCGGCATACCGTTCAGCGCTACCGGATCCCGTTTGAGTATTTTGACGAGCTTATCTGCGGGATGCGCATGGACCTGGATAAAACAAGGTACGCAGACTTCGGGGAACTCAACACCTACTGCTACCGCGTCGCAGGGGTGATCGGGTTAATCACCCTGAATATCCTCGGGGCCTCTGCCGAAGAAGCCCGGGAACATGCCGTAGAACTCGGCACCGCCATGCAGCTGACGAATATCGCCCGGGATGTCCGGGAAGACTGGCAAAAAGGCAGGGTCTATCTCCCCCAGGATGAATTAACGCGCTTCGGCGTCACGGAAGACGATATCGCGCGCTCGCGCGTAACCGAAAACTTTGCCTCACTCATGCGTTTTCAGCTTGAGCGGGCGCGCGGATATTACCGGCGCGCATGCCCGGGCATCCAATCCCTGCCGAGCCCGCGCGTGCGGCTGGTAGTGCTCATGATCATGCGGATGTACGCGCAGATCCTCACAGAGATCGAGCGCCGCGGTTACGATATCTTCTCCCGCCGCGTCTACCTGAATTCGTTTCAACGGGCCTCTCTTATGCTCGAAACCGTCCTGAAAAGGAGCTACCTATGAAGGTGACCCTGGCGTTATCGGCCGGCTTTTGTTCCGGGGTGCGCAGGGCGATCAAGATCGCCCTTGAAACCGCGGCGCAGGCGCGCTCTCTAAAACGCGTGTATATGCTTGGGGATATCGTGCACAACGAGCGGGTCGTGCAGCAGATCAAAGATGCCGGCATCGTCAAAACGGATACATTGCGCAAGAAGAAAAACAGCATCCTGCTTTTACGCGCGCACGGGGCCTGCCGTCAGGTCATTGCCAAGGCTGCGCGCCTCGGCTATACGGTCGTGGATGCGACCTGCCCCATGGTAAAAGAGATCCACCGGATCGCTCAAGATATGGAAGCCCGGGGGTACCGCATCATCATCATCGGAGACAAAAATCACGACGAAGTCCACGGCATCAAGGGGCAGCTGCGGCAGAGGGCACTGGTCGTGGAAAACGCGTCCGATATACGGCCGCGCGTATTCGCGGCGATCAAAAAGGCGGCGGTAGTCGTGCAATCGACGCAAAACGCCCATAAAGTCATCCCCCTCGTCGAAAAGATACAAAAGCTCGCCGGCGAACTTAAGTTTTTCAACACGATCTGCAGGCCCACCCGCGTAAAACAGGAAGAAATACGGCGCATGCCCCTTGAGAACGACGTCATGATCGTCATCGGTTCAAAGACAAGCGCCAATACCCGCAGGCTCTACGAGATATCAAAGAACCTCAACGGCAGAACCTACTGGGTGGAATCGAAAAAGGCGATCAAAGCGGATTGGTTTAAAAATGCCCGCTCGGTCGGGGTGACCGCGGGCGCCTCAACGCCGGATATCACTACCCGCGAGATAGTCGACTACCTGAAAACGCTCTAAGCACGGCCTGCCCTGTCCCGGATCAGATCGGCAGTGATCCGGGAACTCGCCAGCACAACCGGCAATCCTCCTCCGGGCTGAGTACTCGCTCCCACATAATATAACCCGTTGATGCGGGGATCGTCATTCGCGGGCCTGAAAAACGCGCTCTGCCCCAACGTATGGGCCAGCCCGAACGTCGCGGCCTCCGCAATGTTGTATTTTGTTATAAAATCCTGCGGGTAAAAGCGGTGCTCGACCTCGATCTCTTTCTCCGTGTCAAAACCGGTAGCCTTGTTTATCCGTTCAAACACCGTGCTGCGCAGGCGCGCCTCCTGTCCGGCGCTAAGGTCCTGCCTGCCGCCTTGCAGGTTCGGGACAGGGACCAGCACATAGAAGATCTCCTTTCCCGCGGGGGCAAGGGAAGCGTCGGTCACGGTAGGGACATGCACATAAAACGACGGATCTTCTGAAATTGTGCCGGTTGTAAATATCTCTTTGAGGTTCCTGCGCAGGTCTTCGGCAAAAAAGAGGTTGTGGTGCGCGAAGCACGATGGCGCTTTGCGCTTGAGGCCCAGGTATAAAAGGTAGACCGAGCAGGAATATTCATAGCGTCTGGGCCTGCGGCCCAAAAGGGAGTTTTGCGCGTATACATAGTCGGCATTTACCACCGCCTGATCGAAGAAGTGCACATGCGGCACCTGCGCCGCATCCTTAACCGTAAGCTGAACCGAACCGTTGTGTTTTTCTATCTTTTCAACCGGCGAATCATAAAAGATCCGCGCGCCCGCCTCCCGGGCAAGCTTTTCCAGCGCAAGCGGTATCCGGTACATCCCTCCCATGGGGTGAAATATCTTCTGGACATGGTCGGCATAGCTGATGACGCTGTAAAAAGCGGGCGATTGAAACGGCGACACCCCGATGAACATCGCCTCGAACGTAAAGGCATAACAGAGTCTTTCGCTTTTGAAATACTTCCGCGCAAGGCCCCAGTAAGAACTTAATGCGCGGATCTTGTTGACCAGCAGCCAGTACCGGGGGTCAAGCAGCGCCTGCGGCCCAAAACGCTTATAGAGCATAGGCTGCACATGCCGGTAAATACGGGAGGTCTCGGCTAAAAATCCGTCGTAGCCGGCAGCCGCCCCCGGCTCAAACTTCTCCAGTTCTTCTTTCGTGCGGGAGGCATCCCGGTGCACGGTAAGGCACCCGCCGTCAGCGTAGAAGATCTTGTAGCTCGGATCCAGCACGGCCAGGTCCAGGTAATCGCTCAGGCGCCTGCCGCAGGAGACAAAGACCTCTTCAAAAAAATCCGGCATCAATACAAAAGAAGGCCCGGTATCGAATTTGAACCCCGCGTCTTCCACGATATTGTTCCGGCCGCCGCAGCGGCCAAGCTTCTCATACACCTCAACGTCAAAGCCGGCGCTGCCAAGCCGCGCGGCGACCGCGAGCCCTCCCACTCCCGCTCCGACCACCCCTATCTTTTTTCGCATACCCGCCCTCCGATCTTTGAGCCAAGAAAAAAGCGCGCCCGGTTCAATCGCAGGCGCGCCTGTTTATCCATGAGATCTCCCGAGGTATCACGCACAAAAATCAGTGATTTTTGCTCCTTATCTCCCTCGCCAATATGATCGCCTCCGCAATCTCGCGCATGGATTTGCGCATATCCATGCTCTGTTTCTGCATAAGCCGGTATGCTTCGGAGGGCAGGACGTTTGCGTCCTGCGAAAGTATGTCTTTTGCCCGCTCGACGAGTTTGCGGATAGTCAACGCCTCTTCGGCGCTGCGGACCTTAAGGTCGAGCTCCGCGTTCTCGATGGCGACCGCCGCCTGGTTGGCAACGGCCGTAAGGATCCCCAGCTCAGTCTTGGTAAACACGTGCTTCTTGGATGTGTAACAATTAAGCACGCCGATGACCTTGCCCTTGACCGCCAGCGGCACGCTTGCCAGGGAACACAATCCTTCCTTCCTGACCACATCCTGGTTCAGGTAGCGGGTGTCATCCTTGACATCCAGCACGCAGATAGGCCGGTTTTCCTTTGCCACCAGCCCTGCGATCCCCTCCCCTACCTTGATGTTGGGTTTTTTGTTATACGCTTCCGATACCGATTGGGTCGCCCTGACCACCAATTCCTGTTTTACCGGATCAAGAAGCATAAGCGAGGATATCTTTGAATGCATGATCTCGGCAGTCACCTGCACGACAAGGCGCAGCAGTTCATCAAGGTAGAGCCCGGAGGTAATGAGGCTGGCGACTTTGGAAAGGGCCTCTATCTGTTTAAGATAAACCCCGTAATGCTCGCGGCTTTTACGCGCTCCGGCAGGCATCTTATAATATCGGCAAGTAATTATCTATTTCGTACTGGGTAACCTGTGCCTTATACTCATCCCATTCCATCTTTTTGTTGCGGATAAAATACTCGAACACCTTGCTGCCCAAGGCATCCTTTACGAGCTTGCTGTTTTCGGTGATGCGGATAGCCTCAAGCAGGTCTTCCGGAAGGGAGCTGATACCGGCGTCATTACGCTCCTTTTCACCCATGTGATAGATGTTGTCGTTTGCCGGCTCGGCAAGCTTATAATTTTTGCGCATCCCTTCCATACCGCAGGCAAGCATGGCTGAAAAAGCAAGATATGGATTGCAGGCGGGATCCGGAGAACGATACTCGATACGCGTTGCCTTTTCTTTGCCGGGCTTATACATCGGCACGCGGATAAGCGCCGAGCGGTTCATCTGCGCCCAGCAGATATACACCGGCGCTTCATAACCGGGGATCAGGCGCTTATAGGAATTGACCCACTGGCTGGTAATGGAGGTTATTTCCGGGGCATGCCTGATAAGGCCGGCGGTATAGGATTTACCCACCTGGGATAAATGGTATTTGTCTTTCGGGTCGAAGAACGCGTTCTTTTCTCCCTTAAAGAGCGACTGATGCACGTGCATCCCCGAGCCGTTGATGCCGAATATGGGCTTGGGCATAAAGGTGGCGTACACCCCGTGCTTGCGCGCGATCTCCTTGACCACCAGGCGGTACGTCATGACTTTGTCCGCCATAGTGAGCGCATCGTCATAACGCAGGTCGATCTCATGCTGGCTTGCCGCGACTTCATGGTGGCTGTATTCTACCGCGATGCCCATCGCCTGCAGGGTGAGGATCGTATCCCTGCGCAGGTCCTGCGCCACATCGAGCGGCACCAGGTCAAAATACCCTCCCTGATCAAGCGGCTGCGGCGATTGCGAGTTATTGAAATAGAAATATTCCAGCTCCGGCCCGACGTTATAGGTATACCCCAGCTCTTTTGCCCTGGCGAGGTTGCGTTTCAGGACATAGCGCGGGTCCCCTTCGAAAGGCCTGCCGCTGGGCTCATAGATGTCGCAAAACATCCGCGCGACCGCCGAATCATCCGAGGTGCGCCAGGGGATCATGGAAAAGGTGTCGGGGTCCGGGCGCGCGATCATGTCCGATTCCTCGATCCTGGCAAAGCCTTCGATCGAGGAGCCGTCAAATCCCATGCCTTCCTCAAGGGCGCCTTCCAGCTCATTGGCAGTGATCGCAAAACCCTTCAGGAACCCCAGGACATCGGTAAACCACAGCCGTATGAATTTGATCTTATGTTCTTTAACAAGCTTGAGTATCTCCGCTTTCGATCTTTTAGCCATCGTTCCTCCCTGATTATGTTATTTCTTCTTCAAGAAAATCTCTATTCTATTGAGAGCCTCCTTCAGATTCTCGGTGCTGGAGGCATAGGAAATACGTACGTATCCTTCCCCGGGGGTGCCGAATGCCGTTCCCGGGACAACCGCGACTTTTTGCTCCTTCAGGAGTTTTTCGGAAAACTGCATGGAGGAAAGGCCGGTCTTCTTGATGCTCGGAAAGGCATAGAACGCCCCTTCCGGTTTCCTGCAGCTTAAACCCAGGTCATTGAGGCGGGAGACGACCAGTTCCCGGCGCCTGCGGTATTCCCGTTTCATCTCCTCGACGGAGGCCCTGCCGGAATGCATCGCTTCGCACGCCGCCATCTGCGCGGTGATCGGCACGCACATGATCGTGTATTGGTGGATCTTGGTCATCGCCGCGATGACTTCAGCCGGCCCGCAGGCATAGCCTATGCGCCAGCCGGTCATCGCATAACTTTTAGAGAAACCGTTCAAGTACACCATGCGTTCTTTCATCCCGGGGACGATCGCAAAAGGCGTATGCTCGAAGTCATAGGTCAGGTCTGCGTAGACCTCATCGCAAATACACAAGAGCTTATGCTTTACGATCGCCTTACTAAGGCCGACGAGCTCTTTTCTGGTATATGAGACGCCCGTGGGGTTTGCCGGGTAATTCAGTACGATCGCCTTGGTCTTTTTATCCGCGTGCTTTTCGATCATCGCGGGAGTAAGCTTGAAATCATTGGCAGAGGTATCGATAAAAACAGGCACCCCGCCTGCCATCTCGGTTACCGGGCCGTATGAGACATACGAAGGCACCGGGATCAAGACCTTATCCTGATCTTCCAGGGACGCGCGAAGGCATAAATCCACGCCTTCGCTTACCCCCACGGTGATCAGGATCTCCTCCTCCGGAGAATACTCCAGGCCGTATCTGCTTTTCAGGTACCGGTTAAGCCCCAGGCGCAGCTTGTAGAGCCCTTTATTCGAGGTATAGGATGTAAAGCCCTGCTCAAGCGAATAGATCCCGGCTTCGCGTATCTGCCAGGGGGTGACGAAATCCGGTTCTCCCACGCCCAGGGATATGACGTCCTTCATCCCGAGCACCAGGTCAAAAAATACCCTGATCCCCGAAGGCTGCAAATCCCGGACTTTTTTGGAAACAAATTCGCTCATGGCCGTGCCTGCCTATGTTTAATACGAGATCGCTATCCGCTTGTTTTCCTCGCGGTGCTTCAGGATCACGTTGTCTTCTTTGTATTTCTTCAACAGAAAATGCGTGGTGGTACCCCTGACGTTCTCCAGGGGAGAAAGTTTTTCCGCGACAAACCGCGAGACGGTATGCAGGTCTTTGCCTTCGACGATCAACAGGAGATCGTATGTCCCGGATATAAGGTAACAGCTGGAGACCTCCGGGAAGGAATAGATGCGTTCGGCGACCTTGTCGAAACCGACGTCCTTCTGAGGCATGACGTTTACCTCGATGAGCGCGCGCACGTGCGTATCGTTTTCCCTCACCAGTTCCCGGTTGATGACCGCCTTGTACTTAAGGATGACCCCCTCTTTCTCGAACTTGCGGATCGCTTCTTTGACGCTTTGGGCCTTTTTCTTAAGCATCTTTGCGATATCTTCGGGCGTGGCACGCGCGTCTTTTTCCAGGATCTCCAGGATTTCATCCATGGTCACAACCTCCCTTATTAAGCGATAAAAATATTGGGCCTCTGTCTTTTATGTTCGGACTTCTTTACCATCTCCAATACGCGGCGGACTGTTTTCGGCGAAGCGACCTGGCGTTTTTTATGCTCATGCCGGTCGAGTATGTCATCCAGGTCGGCGTAACTGACGCCCATCTCGCCTTCATCGGTCTGCCCCGGCCATAAGCCTGCCGTCGGAGGCTTGGTAATGATACGCTCGGGAATGGCTAATTCCCTTGCCAGCTGCCGCACCTGGCGTTTGAGCAAGCCCCCGAGGGGAAGGAGATCGCAGCCTCCGTCGCCGAACTTGGTAAAATAACCGACCATGATCTCCGCCTTGTTGCCGGTGCCGCAGACAAGGTAATTCAGCTTATTGGCATGGTAGTAAAGCATCAGCATCCTCAGGCGGGGTTTAAGATTGGCCCTGGCAGATGCTCCGGCAGCGGGAAGAAGCAGAGAAACCTCCCGGTATATACCGGATAGATCTATGAGCCTGGTCTTGATCCCGGCCTTTTTTGCCGCGGCGCGCGCGTCGCGAAGGTCCTGCGCGTGGCTTTCGATGGGCAAAAATAATCCCAATACGCGCTTATGCCCCAGGGCTTTCACGCAGAGCGCGGAAGCAACCGCGGAGTCGATCCCGCCGCTTAAGCCTATGACGATGCCTTTTGCGCCGCATGCGGCTACCTGCCGCCTGATCCACTGTATTATTTCGTTCTTCATCCCCATGAATGTATATGCACAGATTATATACCACCAACCCTACGGGGTCAAGGGCATGTTATGGCCGGTTCAGGGCTTGCCTGCGCAGGCATGCACGCATACCCCGCAGATATACTGGTCGACCAGGCGCCTTCTCTGGAAATCCTTCAATTTCTCAAAACATTTCTGGTGGTCAAACGCTGCCGGGTCATCTTTGATCGCCGATGCCGGACAAAGACTGATGCAGCGCCGGCATGCACCGCACCCTTCTTTTAAGGGGTGCCCGGTTTTTACCGGCATATTGGTCAATACGGTTACCAGGCGAAACTGGCTCCCCAGGGCCTTATTGACCAGAAGGTTATTCCTTCCGATCCAGCCCAGGCCTGCCAAGTATCCGATTTTTTTGTGCGAAAGGTGCGCTTCCTGCCGCTGCCAGTCAACGATCTGCGAGGCGGCGATCGGCATGCTCAGGTAGCCTTTTCTCTGGATATGCGCCGCCAGCCTGAATGCCGCCTGGTCCAAAAAGGCATTTGCCGTGCGGTAATGGTGGAAATAGACCCTCGTGGGTTCCGCGCCTATTTCGGCGAGCACCCCGCGGGAAAGCCCGACCCCCATGCAAAGCGCCGTATCGAGTTTCTTAAGCACCTCGCCGGCGATCTT
>JAQTNB010000028.1 GCA_028714055.1 Candidatus Omnitrophota bacterium | reverse complement strand
GCATCGGCGCAAACCCCGCCTTTGTCCCGAAACCCACAAAAATGAACAAGAGCGCGATCCGCACCACTGCCGGGTCAAACAGGTGCGAGCTGGAAAGCATCCCGGCCCATTCCATGCTCTTGATCCCCGCGTGCTCAAAAGAAGTGTAATAGAAAAGAATGATCCCCAGGAGCGCGAAGGTTATCCCGACCGAACAGATAATGATGTACTTCCAGGCGGCCTCGATGGATTCCTTGACGTTATGAAAACCAACCAGAAACGCCGACACCAGCGTCGTCATCTCGATGGCGATCCAGAGAAACGCCAGGTTATTGAGCATCGGAGCCAGCACCATCGTAAAACAGAACAGGTTGAACAACCGGTAATACCCCCGCGCCTTTCGCGGCGTTATCTGTTTATGGGCCACCTCTTCGCAGATATACCCGATTGAATAAATGCTTGCCGCGCAGGCGACGACGATGGTAGTAAAGATAAAAAAAACGCTCAGTGCATCCAGGTAAAGCCAGCCCCCAAGGCTCAGCGGCTCAAAAGAAATCAGGAACCCTTTCATGAACAACGAAAAAAGCGCCAGCATTACCGCGTAGCCAAAAGCATGGACTACCCCCAGCGCCCTCTCGTTCCTGACCACGAGGGAAAGCAGGCTTAAAACAAGCGGCAAGCCTAAGACCAGGCCGATCAGTATGCTCATCCTTTAAGAGAATCCATCTTTGAGGTATCGATATGGGTAAAAAGCCTGTTCACCTTATACACGAAAAGCTCGATGATGATCACGAAGATAAAGATGTCAAAAAACAGGGCGAGTTCCGCGAAAAACGGCATCCCTCCTGCGATCGCCGCGGCAGCCAGGAAGATCCCGTTTTCCATCGCAAGCAGCCCCAGCACCTGTGCAAGTGCCTTCATCCGTGATGCCATGATGAAAAACCCGGCGCAGAAAGCAGCCAGCGATACGACAAACGACGCCAGCCGCAACGCCTCCTGCGGCACAATTATGGAGCGGGCAAAGACATACGAAAGATAGGTCAGTAACAGGGCAACGGCAAGCGAAACCTGCGGGTTCACGATAAGCCCGAGGTCCTCTTCGACTTTAATACGGCGCACAATGCGCGCCAAAAGAAACGGGATCAGGACAGCTTTAAGCACCAGGACCAGGGCGCTGACCACAAAAAGTTCAAAATGCTTCTGGGTCAATGCCATGCCGAAAACATAGAGGAATAAGCACAGGGACTGCAGCCTGAAAGCCGCAATCAACGCGGTAATGCGTTTTGCCACTACCATCAGGAACGTGGCAACCAGGAAGCCTCCTAAAATAAGCGCGAGCCCCATATTACATCCCCATGCTTGCAAAAACCGCGGCGAGCAGCGCGATAAAAAAAGCGAAGCTGCCGAAATCCACCACCCTAAAAAGCCGCATCTTGGCAAGCGATATCTCGATCAGCGCAATTGCCAAGCCCGTCACGCTCATCCCGGCAAAAAAAGCGAGCGCCCGCCAGCTAAAGCCTGCGGCCGCCGGAAAGAAAAACCAGCCCAGTATGACAAAAAGCACGGCCTGCTTGATATGTCCCGCCAGCTCGATCAACGCCAGCGGCCTTCCCGAGTATTCAAGCACCATCGCCTCGTGCACCATGGTAAGCTCAAGATGGGTCTCCCGGTTATCAACGGGGATCCGCGAGGTCTCGGCAAGCACCACCATGAAGAAGGCCGCGCCGGCCACGACCGTCGAGGCGCGCAGCGCCTGAGTTCCGGCAAGCGCCGCGGCAGCGGTAGAACCGCAATTCATGCTTAAAACAAACAGCGAAACAAATGCCGCCGGCTCAAGGATACTGGAAATGAACATCTCACGGGAAGACCCCATCCCGCCGAAAGCGCTTGCGGTATCAAGCCCGGCCAGAGCAAGGAAAAACCTGCCTAATGCCAAAATGAAAAAGAGCGCCAGCATATCCCCCATCACGCCCGCAGAGACCCGGATACCGGACACGGGAAGCAGCAAACAGGCGGCCACACTGCTTGCCAGGACCACAACGGGAGCTGCCGCGAAGATCCAGGAAGAATTGCGGGACACGACTTCGTCTTTTTTTAAGAGCTTGGCAAAATTATAGTACGGCTGGAAAATGCTTGCGCCCCGGCGCATGCGCAGGATATCTTTGAGCTTGCGGATAAACCCGCTGACCAGCGGCGCAAGCGCGATGATAAATGCCGTTTGTATAAGAAGCAGCGGTATCTGAGCCATTAAGGATTAAGGACCCCCGTTATCCCGATGAGTATCACCAGCGCAAGGAATATATACAGGATGTAAAGATTGATGCTTCCGGGCTGGAGCTTGCGCATCCGCAAAGCCATGCCGTAAATAAGCCCCAGCAAAGGCTTATAAATGTGTTTTTCAAATACCGCGGTCGTATGCGTCTCGTAAGTAAATGAACGCACATGATAAAAAGACTCCCTGATCTTGTCAACCTTGCGGTACGGCAACAGAAAGAAGCTGAAGGCAAACCTGAATTTTTTTGAAAAAGCGGTTGCCGTATATTCATTGCGGGAATCAAGATCATAATACCCGCAATCCCAGGTATTGTAAGTGGACTTTTTTCTCCGCGATACGAAACGAAACCATATAAAGGCAGCCAGAGCGGTCAAACCCAGGACCGCCGTCATAAGGAACGGCGAAATAGACGCTTGCCCAACCGGCGCAACGGCTAAAAGACGCGTGGGTAAAGCCACCGGCCCGCCCGGGATCCCGAGCGTTTCCTGCGCAACGCGCATGATCAAAGGGAAAACGACTCCCGCCCCTACCCCGAAGAGGACCACCATGGCCGCCAAGAAACCCATGCCGAGCTTCATCGATAAAGATACCTCATGCGCGTCCTGTGCGCGGCGGCTTCGCGGTAAAGCAAGGAAGGTTATGCCAAAGGCCTTGACAAAACAGGCCGCAGCCAGGCCGCTGGTCAGGGCAAGCGCTGCGGCACACAATACCATATACAACTTTACCCCGCCGAAAGAATTGATGATTCCGGCAAAAAAAGACTGGAACATCAGCCATTCGCTCACAAAGCCGTTAAGCGGCGGGAGTGCCGAGATCCCCATTGCCCCTACCAGAAAGAACCCCGCTGTCCAGGGCATGACCTTGATAAGCCCTCCCATCTTCTCCATGTCGCGTATCCCGGTCGCCTTGACAACGCTTCCGGAACAAAGGAACAATAATGCCTTGAATAACGCGTGATTTATCAGATGATACAAACCGGCGCACAGGGCAAGCGCGGCCTCCGCCGGCATGCCTTTGCTTGTAAAAAACATCGCCGCCCCCACCCCCAAAAGGATGATCCCGATATTTTCAACGCTGTGATAGGCAAGCAGCCTTTTAAGGTCGTGGTCCATAAGGGCGTAGATAACGCCTATCAGGCAGGAAACAACGGCAAAAGCCAGGATACATCCTCCCCACCATGCCGGCCCTGTGCCCAGGCAGAGAATGAAAAAACGGGCCATGCCGTAGACGGCGATCTTGATCATCACACCGGACATCATGCTTGAGATATGGCTGGGTGCCTGCGGATGAGCTAAGGGGAGCCAGATGTGAAGCGGCGCTACTCCTGCCTTGGCGGCAAAACCGAGGAATAAAAGCAGGAAAACGATATTGCGGGCGCTCCCCGGCATCGCGGAAGCCGCTTGTTTTACCGCGGTAAAATCGAATGACCCGGCCTGCGCATAGAGGATCAGAAACGCAGCCATGATCAAGGCCGTGCCGATATGCGTCATGACAAAATAAACCGTCCCGGCGCGTACGGATTTCTCATGCGTATGGTCAAAAACAACCAGAAAATACGAAAACAGCGACATGAGCTCCCAGAAGACCAGGAATGAGAAAAGATTGCCTGAAACGACCACCAGGCACATGGAAAGGGCAAAAGCAAGAAAAAGCACCCAGGCAAGGGCCCTGCGTGCCGGGCTTTCGCTGCGCAGGTACCCGACGGAAAATACCGCAGACGGCAAAGATACCAGGCCGATGACTGCCAGGAAGAAGATCGCCAGCGGATCAAGATAAAATAATTGTTGCGGGAAAAATGTCGTCATAAAAATAAGAAACCTTCACTGACCGGTACCCCCGACCAACGAAGGTTTCTCTTGATTTACATCCAGACCCACCTTCAAACTCGGAACGATGGTTATTTTATGGCAGACATATTAGCACTTCCGCGATGAAAATCAAGCAAAATCATCCCTGCGCGCCAAAACCCGGTAACCTCCGGTTTATGGTTCAAGCTCCGGGCCAAGCAGGACGGATTTTATCTTGCTGAAAAGCTCGCTGATGCCGCGCGATTTATCATAATATTCCTCGGCTCCCGGCACCCGCTTCTTTTGTTCGGTGACCGGGTAAACGCTGGCGACGATGACCTTGACCCTTTGGTGAAAAAGCTTTATCACTTCGCAGAGGTCTCCGCCGTTTGCCCCGGGCATGCGAAAATCCAAAAGCACCAGGTCCACCGGCTCGCTCTTCAGTATGTCGTTGGCCTCATCCGCGTTTTCCGCTTCTTCCACCCGGTAGCCTTCCGAGGCAAGAAGACGGTAGTAAAAAGAACGGATCCTCTCTTCATCATCTACGACAAGAATAGTCGTCATCTCTCCCCTCCCTTTTTCTCAGGCGCCTGCCGCCTGGAGTCCACCTTCATGACCGCCTTTACCTTAAGTATACGCGATCAAGATGAATAGAAGATGAACGGAAGATGAAACTTTATTTAACGATTGGGCCTACAGGAGGGGGAGGCTTACGGTAAAAACAGTTCCCTTGCCGGGTTCGCTCTCGACGTTTACGACGCCGTTATGGATCTTGGCTATGGACTGCACGATGCTCAATCCCAGCCCGTTCGTTGAGGGTGCTTCATTCGTGCGGTCAACGTGGAAAAATCTCTCGAAGATCCTGGGGAGGTCTTCCGCCGGGATACCGACGCCCGTATCGCGCACCGAAACGCGCGCCTCCTTATGGCGGCGTTCAAGCGCGATCTCAACCTTGCCCTCCCGGGGGGTAAATTTGATGGCATTGTCGATCAGGTTGAAAAAAAGCCGCCTCAGGTGCAGCTTATTGGCGTTGATGGTCAGGGGCTGTTCGGCGGCCTTGATGCCGATCTCGATCTTTTTTCCGGCAGCGATCAGCTTGCTTTGCTCGTAGATCTCCTGCATGAATTCATTGAGCTCTACGGGCTCGAAGGCAAAGACCTCCGTGCGGTAATCGAGCTTTGCCAGCAAAAGCAGGTCGTTGATGGTCTTTAAGACCCGCTGCACTTCTTCGATGGCGATACCGATCGACTTCTGGTATTCCCCTGCCGTCCGCTCTTTGCGCAGCGAGACTTCAAGTTCCCCGCGGATGATCGCCAGGGGGGTCTTAAGCTCGTGCGCGACGTTGGAGCTGAAATCATCGATGTGGCGGAAGGATTTTTCAAGCCGCCAGATCATATCGTTGAACGCGTCCACCAGCGATTTGATCTCATCATCCGCGTGTTTGAGCTCTACGCGCTTTCCCATATCCCGGTAGCTGATCTGCCGGGCTGCCCGCGTGATCTCCATGACGGGATCGAACACCCGGAGCACAAAAAAACTGCCCAGGAAGCTGGTAAAAAGAAGAAAAACGGGAATGGAGATCAGGATAAGCCTCATCTTGGTCTTAAGAAGCAGCTGGTGCGCCTCGGTGGGAGTGGCGATCTGGAAGATATAGCGGATGTTCGCCCCCCGGTAAAGGGGATGGGTAATGATCCTGAGCCGGTATTCCTTTGAATCGAAATCCCTGATGGTCGTTTTACCTTTGAGGGTGGTATGGAAGAGCGCCTTGAGGATAGGAAGCAGCTCTTCATCGACGTTCTGGGAGGTTTCGAGCACCTCGCCCGACGAAGAATACACGACAACGTAATCGTGTTTTATGCCTAATGCCTGGATCCTGTAGCGCCAGCTCTGATCGATCTTCCTGACGGAAGGCCATTGGAAAGCCTCCCGGTCCGCCATTTCATTGATGTGCAGCGCCCGCCTGACGGAAACGACGTCCTTCTCTTCCGTCGTATCGAAAGCCTGGGAATAAAGGTTGGTGGTCTCCTCTATCTCGAGGACCTTTTTGCGCAGGTCCGAATCGATCGCCCGGGAAAGAGAATATCCGAGGTTGAAATAAAGCATCAGGCTGTAGACCAGAAGGATCGCCCCCAGGACGCTGGTGTACAGCACGCTCACCTTGAAACGCACGGAACGTAATTTCACTTTATCCCTCTTTCAGGAGGTAACCGACGCCGCGCACGGAATGCAGGAGCGGTTTCTTTGCCCCCTTGTCGATCTTTGAACGCAGGCGGTAGACATAGACGTCGAAGACGTTGGTGAAGCTGTCGAAATCCTCGTTCCAGACATGCTCGGCGATCATCGTGCGCGTGACCACCTCGTTTGCGTGAAGCATGAGGTATTCAAGCAGGGCGTATTCTTTCGCGGTAAGCGCTATCTGTCTTCCCGCGCGGCTGACCGCATGCGTCAGTTGGTCCAGCTCAAGATCGGCGACCAGCAGCTTCGTGCCCTTGCGCCGGTCTGCCTTGCGGCAGAGCGCGCGCACGCGGGCAAGGAATTCCTCGAAAGAAAAGGGTTTGGTCAGGTAATCGTCGGCCCCGGCATCAAGGCCCGTGACTTTATCTTTGACGCTGTCGCGCGCCGTAAGCATGAAGATCGGCGCCGTGATCTTCTTTTGACGCAGCTCCCTGCAAATGAGCAAGCCGTTCGTGTCCGGAAGCATCACATCGAGGATGATAAGGTCATACGGATGCACCTCGGCCAGGTAAAGCCCGTCCTCGCCTTTATTGGCTACGTCTACCGTGTAATTCTCCTCGGTAAGCCCGCGCTTTATAAAGCTGGCGATCTTGACTTCGTCTTCGATCAGAAGGATGCGCATAGCGTTATTACTCAGAGATATTTCGCGACCACCTCAAGCGGCCGCTTGCTGGGGCTGCTGCCTGCCCTGGCCGCATATCCGAGAGGGATGACCGCCATGAATTCCCCCTCCGGCTCTCCGATAAAACTCAAAACGTCTTTTTTGATCAACACCAAGACCCCCAGCCATACCGCGGCAAGCCCAAGGGATGTGGCGGCGATCAGCAGGTTTTGCACCGCGGCAGCCGAGCTTTGTATCTCCATGATCCTGAAAAAATCGTGCGCGACCTTTTTATCCACCTTGAAAAGGTCGGTCCCCCGCGAGATCAACTCTCCGGTGTTGGCAACGGCGATGACCACCGGAGCGGAAGCGATACTGCGCGATGCCATGCGCAGCAAAACACACGACGGCTTGGGGAAATCCCCTGCCTTGGCGCTGATAAGATCGACCAGCCCGCTCTTTTTTGCTCCCCGCAAGACGACAAACCGCCATGACTGCTGGTTGTGCGCCGAAGGGGCCTGGTTTGCCGCCTGCAGCAGCGTGCGCAAATCCGCCTCACCGACAGGCTTATCCAAAAAGAGCCTGACACTCCGGCGGTTCCTGATAGACCGCAAGGTTTCGTTTTCCGGCAAACCGGTATCCTGGTTATGGTTCATGGAAGCTTTAAAACGAGGGAACGTTATCCTGTTTTTCTATTATATTGCCTCCATAGTAGAAGGCGGCTTGGTGGCGATATTATAGGTAACACTTACCACGCCCGGCAGCTCCGAAAGGATCCTTGCTGCCAGTTTCTCTAAGATGCCGAAATCCAGGCGGGTCGGACGTGCCTGGCGCGCGTCAATGCTGTCCCAACAACGGACTTCTATCTGCTGTCCGAACTCCCGCTTATTATCACGCATCCCGGTTACGCGGTCGTTATGCAGTATCGCCATATATTGGAATGCCTTGACCGAAGCCAGTTCTGCTTCAAGGATAGAGGTGGCCTTGCGCACAAGGGCGATACGCTCCCTGGTCGCCTCCCCGATCACGCGCGCGGAAAGCGCCGGGCCCGGAAAGGGCATGCGGTTAAAAATAGACGCGGGCAATCCCGTAGCCTCGGCAACCTTACGTACCCCGTCTTTTCGCAGCTGCACCAGCGGCTCAATGATCTTATAGCCGAATTTCTCCTGCGGGTCGATACCCAGCTGCTCAAAAACGTTATGCTGGCGCTTGATCCCGGCGACCGTTTCGTCTATATCGGTCAGGATCGTCCCCTGCAGGAGGTATTTTGCCCCGCTCTCTTTTACCAGCCTCCCGAAAACTTTTTTGTAGAACGTCTGCGTAATGGCTTCGCGTTTTTCTTCGGGGTCAATGATCCCTTTCAGCGCGTTAAAGAATTCATCCTGCGCATCGATTATCTCGACATTGACGCCGAGTTTTTTGAATACGGAGGCGATGAACTGCGGTTCTCCCTCGCGCATGATCCCGTTATCGATGAAATAGGTCTTGAGCCTCTCCTGCAGCGCCATATGCCCGAGCATGGTCACGGCGGAAGAATCCACTCCTCCGGAAAGCGCGTTGATCGCTACACCC
The DNA here is from genome assembly GCA_028714055.1 of Candidatus Omnitrophota bacterium. Classification (GTDB taxonomy): domain Bacteria; phylum Omnitrophota; class Gorgyraeia; order Gygaellales; family Profunditerraquicolaceae; genus JAQTNB01. The sequence goes on along the minus strand of JAQTNB010000028.1, from coordinate 1,304 downwards.
GTGCCGACGATCTGTGAGATCTCCGCGGCCTTTTCTTTTATAAACCCTTTCGTATCCAGCGTTGCTGCGCTGATTTCCTGTACCTGCGGCATTCTTCCTCCTTGGTTGGTTTTTCGGGCCTTATTGCGGCTATGCCTCGTCGCTGCTTGCCCCTTTTGCCTCGGGAGAAAACAGCGGGCCTTCGGCAGGGGAATCGCCGTAAACCGTCAAAACAAGCTCCAGAGGCACAAAACCCGCGCTCGCCTGGCTCTCCTGGGGCTCTCCCATACTTGCCCGCTGAGCGTCGAACCCTGCATCGATGACAAAATCATACACCGCCTTTGCGCGCTCATCGGCAAAGGCCTTGAGCGCAGCCGTATCTGCAACCCCCTCTTCGATCAGCCGGCGCTTGATCTCCGTATTGAGGTTTTCTTCGTCATAGGTCCCGTCCTTGGCGCGGAAAGAGCGGGTCAGCTTCCAAAGGCCGGTGATGCCGAAGCGGCGCTGATACAATGTCTGATATACCCAGCTTTCAGGGCGCCTTGATTCTTCCTTGAGCGCCACAAAGTCTCTGTTAAAGACATCCTCTTTGATGACCTTCCAGTCGGCGACCGGATCGTATGCCCCCCGCACCTGGAGGGAAAGCCTCGGCCGCTCAGCCAGCACCTTGACGATCGTGCGTAATTTTTCTTTTTCGATGTCGGAGAGCTCTGCCCTGCCGGGAGCAAAACGGATATACCCCAGTTCTTCGCTGCCGCTCTCCATTCCCGCTATCGAGCCTATAAACGAAAAAGGCTTGGTTACCAGCTTAAAGAAAAAGGTCCTCAGCACCTGCCCGATAAGGCGAAAATAATGAAAGTCCGGCTTGCTCATATCGCCGGTCACAGGCAGCGATAAATTGATATTGTCCCGGGAATCTTCCAGGAGCGCAAGGGCCAGCCCGAAAGGAAGGTTGAGGGTGTCCTTGCTTTCTACGCGGTCCCCGAAATTAAAACTCTGCACAAAGACCTTATGGCTGGCTTTAAGCTGATTGTCGGCGATACGGTAGTCCATGCTGAGGTTCAATTTTCCTTCTTTGACCGCATGGCCGGTATATTTTCCGACATAGGGGGTCAGGACCCCGAGCGCGTAATCATTGAGCTTGAATACGCATTCAAGCGTCAAAGGTAATACAAAAGGCTTCATCAGCACTTCGGTCGTAATGAGGCCTTTTTCGTCAAGCTGCGCCTGGAAAGACACCAGGGCTTCTGCGTCAGGGCTGGTTGATAAACCTTTAACGCGCAGTTCCATGCCGCGTAAGGCAGTGGTGAAATTCGGATCAACGG
>JAQTNB010000027.1 GCA_028714055.1 Candidatus Omnitrophota bacterium | reverse complement strand
AAAGCATCCCCCTTCACGGGAGGGGGCGTTTTCAAGGGCTTATGATGCAGGCAGCGAGCCGGTATGCACATCATCCCGCAAGACGTTGTTAAGAGGAAGGATGTGGCTCGTGGGGGCGGTATCCTTGATATCTGCTTCATTGAGCTTGGCAATAAAGCCAAGGATGCCGTCAAGCTGGGCGGCTAGCTTATGCAGTTCCTGCCCGCCTAATTCAAGGCGCGCAAGGTGTGCCACGTATTGGACCAGTTCTTCGGTGTTTTTAGAGGTCATGGAGGTTGATTTTAAGTTACAATTAAGCAATCATATTATCAGAGATTGGAGAAAAAGTCAAACAGATTAGACCCATAATAAGGAAAAATCCCAAATTCCAAATCCCAAATTCCAAATAATACCAAATATCAAAGTTCAAATTCCAAAGAAAAGTTTAGAATTTGAGATTTGAAATTTATTGGAATTTGGTGCTTGGGATTTGGGATTTGTCATGTTTCTTACGTAAATTTATGTGGACAAAGCCCTTAGTTAGAGTAAAATATCATACTTAATTAGGGTAATTCGGCGAGAACATACACACAAAAGGACTACCTATGAGCAAACAGCAATCCGCATCCAAGAAAGCCGCCTACCAGCTGAATTCCCGCGGGGAGTTCATCATTGAAAACTACAATTTTTCAAAGCCTTTTGCCAATTTTTTCCCGGGGATCGCCGGCACCTACGGCATCCCGATGTGGGTTTTTTACGTAAACCGCGGGCAGGCGATCGCCAGCATGGGGACAAAGGATAAAGACCACTCGATCATGGAATTCCTCCCCGCGAATAAAGCCTGGCAGCGAGTCACCCTGCAGGGCTTCCGCACCTTTATCAAGATAGCCGACGGCAAGAAAGAAACGTTCTACGAACCGTTCCATAACGGCTTTAGCAGCCTCGACTTTTCTCTCTCCAACCAGATGCGCATCAGCTCCTACGGCCTGAAACTGGCGGAGACCAACCGCTCGCTCTCCCTGAACACGGAAATCGAATTCTTTAACATCCCGCAGGATTCCTACGCGGCCCTGGCGCGCGTGGTTACCATCACCAATACCGCGCGGCGCCCGCGGCGCCTGCGCCTGCTTGACGGGCTCCCCCAGATAATCCCTTACGGGACCGCGAACCTCTTTCTGAAGAAACTAAGCCGCACCATCGAAGCCTGGATGACCGTCAGGAACCTTAAGAATGACGTCCCTTTTTACAAGCTCGACGTGGATCCTACCGACAGGCCGGAGATCATCCATGTCCGGGAAGGGAATTTCTACCTTTCTTTTACCACCCTGAAGAATAAAACCAGGATCATACGGCCGATCGTCGATCCCGAACCGGTCTTCGGCCCGGTCGTGGATTTTTCCTGCCCCTACCATTTCCTTCATGCGAAGAAATTTTCCCGGCCGTCGCAGGAAATCACCGAAAGCAAGACCCCCAGCGCCCTTTCGCCGCTGGAGGCGGAACTTGGCGCGGGAGAATCGCTCAAGCTTTTCTGCCTGATCGGCAACATGAGAAGCCTGGAGATGCTCAATGCCTCGATCGAGCGGATCGCCTCGGAAAAATACTTCCTTGAAAAACAGCGCCAGAACCAGGCGCTGATAGAAAACCTTCAGCAAAACATCAATACCGAAAGCAGCTGCCGCCCCTTCGACCTTTACGCAAAACAGACCTACCTGGATAACCTCCTGAGAGGCGGGTATCCGGTGACCTTCAAGGCCGGCAGGCATAATTCCGTATTCTACCTGTATTCCCGCAAACACGGCGACCTTGAGCGCGATTACAATAAATTCCAGATACAGCCCTCCTATTTTTCCCAGGGCAACGGCAATTACCGGGACATAAACCAGAACCGCCGCTGCGACGGATGGTTTAACCCGGATATCGACGATGAAAATCTTGTCTATTTCCTGAGCCTCCTGCAAACCGACGGTTTTAATCCGCTGGTAGTCAAAGGCATAAGCTATAGCCTTAAGGACCCCGCGGCCTTTAAACCGGTGCTGCTCACGCTTACCTCAAGCCCCGAACAGGCAGAGCAGCTCCTGGGCTGCCTGCAAAAGACATTTACCCCGGGAGAGGTGGTCCTTTGCATCGAAGAAAACAGGATCAATTTAAGCGTTTCCTACGATGATTTTATCGCCATACTCCTCACCCACTCCTTCAAGATCCAGGAAGCCGAACACGGAGAAGGATTCTGGACCGACCATTGGACGTACAACCTGGACCTGCTGGATAATTACGAAGGGCTGTTCCCCGAACACTTAAGATCCATCCTTTTTGAGAAACGCGTATTTACCTATTACGACAGCGTTGAGGTTGTCAGGCCCCGCGCCGAAAAATACGTGCTCTACGACGGCAGGCCCCGCCAGCTGCATTCGGTAGCGGCCGACAACGCAAAAAAAGAAATGATCAGGAAAAGGCAGGTGCAGCCGTATGTCACGCGCACGGAATACGGGAACGGCCAGCCCTACCACACGACGCTTATCAACAAGCTCTTGTGCCTGTTTGCCAATAAGCTTGCATCGCTTGACCCCTTTGGCGTCGGCATCGAAATGGAGGCGAATAAGCCGAACTGGTATGATGCCTTAAACGGGCTTCCGGGGCTCTTTGGCTCATCGCTCTGCGAGACCCTGGAACTCAAACGCCTGGCCCTCTTCATTAAAGGGGCTTTTGGAAAGACCGGTGTGGAAAAGATATCCCTGACCGAAGAAGTGCTGGATTTCCTGCGCGAGATGGAAAAACTGCTCCAGGAATGGGCAGGCGCTTCCCCGCAGGCGCGGGACTTTTGCTTCTGGGACAAAAGCTATGCGATCAAGGAGGCATACCGGGGAAAAACCCGCATGGGGGTCAGCGGAAAAGAAACGGATATCGCCCGCGCGGACCTGCTCAGGATCATCGACGCTGGCATAGAAAAGATCGACGCCGGCATCCAGAAAGCCAGGGACAAAAAAAGCGACCTTTATTATTCCTATTTCATAAACGAGGTTTCGGACTATGAGCTGATAAACGAAAAACACATACGGCCGCGCGCGTTCACGCAAAAAGCCCTGCCGCTGTTTTTGGAAGGCCAGGTCCACGCGCTGCGCCTGATCAGGGACGTCCGCCGGGCAGCAGACCTCTATGAAGCGACCAGGAAAAGCCCGCTTTTCGACAAAACCCTGAAGATGTACAAGGTCACCGCGTCCCTGAAATCGATGCCTGAAGAGATCGGAAGGTGCCGCGTCTTTACTCCCGGGTGGCTGGAGCACGAGTCCATATGGCTGCACATGGAGTATAAATACCTGCTGGAGATCCTCAAAAGCGGCCTGCACGAAGAGTTCTACCGCGAATTCAAAAACCTCCTCATCCCCTTTCAGAAACCCCAAAGATACGGGCGCAGCATCCTGGAGAATTCATCGTTCTTGGTCAGCAGCGCTTTTCCGGACAAGAACCTGCACGGCAACGGTTTCGTCGCCAGGCTCTCGGGGTCAACCGCCGAATTCATCGAAATATGGCTGAGGATCAATGCCGGAGAAAAACCCTTCTTCCTCGACAGCGAAGGAAAACTCAATCTCAGGTTCTCCCCTGTCCTGGCGGGATGGCTCTTCAGGAAAGACCACACCTATTCCTTTACGTTCCTGAGCAGCGTGCGCGTAGTCTATCACAACCCTTCCCGTAAAGATACGTTCGGAAAAGGGTGCGTGCGGCCGCACAAGATCGTCCTGACAAGTGAGCCCTCAAAGACCGTAACGCTGGAATCGGGGACTATCCCTGCGCCATATGCCCAGCAAGTCAGGGACCGCCGGATATCCCGCATAGACGTCTTCCTGAAATAGGGATTTTTTGCTTTTGCAATTTTTGCAATTTTGTCAAAGGCCACCTTGAAAAATTGCAAAAACATGCTATACTTTAATTGACAATTAGGAGTACCTACTGATAAGAGCAAACTAGCAGTAATGCTGGGGCGCAAAGCGACAGAACCGACTGTGATCGGTTGGCTGCGTTGCCAAAGAGGGAGAGTACGAGAAAACCCTAAGGCAACTTAGGGTTTTTGAGTTTCTTATACCCTGGAAATCGCCCCGGCATATTTCCAGGGTTTTTTTTATGTGGCCGAGAGAGGGCATAATGGAAACGTTACGGAACCAAAGAGTTGTGACCTTCTTAAACAGGGAAGAGGTGGACTTCCTCGACAAGCTGGGGAAGGACGCCCTCTTCTCAACCGGCCTCAAGCTCTCCCGGACGAAAATAATCTCCTGGCTCATAGAATTCACCAAAAAGCTTCAGCTTAACGGGGACAACATAAAATCGGAAGAAGAATTCGAGGAACGGATAATCGACAATATCAAAAACGAAGAACCCCACCTGCCACGGTAGGGAATGCCTCGCCCCTTCATATAGGAAGGGGCGAGACAAGCCTAGAGGGGAAAACTCGGGAGGTGTACCGTGAATAAAAAGACAGTCTCGATCTTGATAACGGTGTTCCTGGTGATCTCTCAGGCTGCCTGTGCGCTGGCAGGAAACAGCATTACTTTTACCGTCACTGCTACCATACCGCTCATACCGGGAATGAATGCTCCGCTCATCGAAACGCAGGAAGTGCGCAACGTTGAGCAGGCTTCCCGGGAGAGCGCTGTGGCACCGCAGGCCCAAACAACACAACAGGCGCCGGGAGAGGCAGCTTCCGTCATCCAGCAGGAAAGTCCAAGCACGCCGTCGCTGGCGAACGGAAAGCTCACCCCGGTGCTTACCAAGACCTTCTACAGCCGGTAATCTGCAGGATCAATTCTCTGCGGTACGTTTAAGCGGGATATTATGGATATACGAGATCCCCTCTGTCAGCGTAATGTCTGCTGTCAGAGGGACCTGGGGGAGGTAATAAACCGGAAGGCTGTCGAGTTCCATGGTGATCGTGTGCTCTCCGGTGGTTGCGTGAGGGAACGCAAACCTCCCTACGCCATCGGTAATGCATTTACTTCCGTCTTCCAACGTGATCACTACTCCGGCAACGCCCTTATCCATCCTGCCGTAACGGCCGTCTCCGTCGTTATCTTCAAAGACCAATCCGCTTATTTCCGAACGGGAAACTATGCCGAAATCAACCCCTGAGGTGCGGTGGTGCGCTATCGCCACTTCCTGGCTTATCGGCACGGTAACCACAAACCCGGTCGGGAACGTCGTGGCATCCGCCGTGACAAAAGCCTTGCGCGCCTTCACCTTTTTGAATTTATAATAGCCGAAGATATCCGTTACGGCGAATTTATCCTTGCCCATCCAAAGCTTAACGCCTTCCACCGGCGCCTCATCCCGCTGCCTGAGCCCGTCTGAATTCAGGTCTTTAAAGACGTACCCTTCGACATTCCCCATCGACTCCCAGGCAATGCCCGTATCCCAGACATAACGCATCCCCATATTGAAATTGGCGTCCACCCGTTTCATCACGTCGGCCTTATCCGCCCAGATGTTACGCACGGTCATCGAGCCGAAGATCTCTTTTTCCGGGGTCGGCTTCCAGGAAAGCTCTCCGTAATATTCCAGAGAATCCTCTCCGGAGAGGAAGCTGAGCGCCGAGTCCGTATCCTCTTCATCGCGGAAGGTAAGCCTGAAGCTCCCAAACCATGGAGAATCCCCGAACTGGTCGGTCCAGTCCAGCCCCATTTCATACGCATTGGGGTGGGCATATGTGCCGGTCTCGCGCTCATCCAGCCAGTTCATCTCCCTGCTGAAATAATAACGCAGGGCGCCGATAATGCTGAAACGCAGGCCCGCATAGAAACGCTCATTGATATAGGCGCTGCTGGGAGAAGAATAATTGTCGTTTACCTGATGGTAAAAATTCATATAGGTGGAAACGTTCTTTTTCCATCTGAAGGTCTTGGAAAACTTAAGCCCCGTGCTCTGATACCTGATCTGCGAGAGGCCTCCCAGCCTGTTTTGTATGTCGTAGCTTGCCCCCAAGGACGTATAGTCGTCGAATTGGTAATCCGAGGTCCAATGGAAATTCTGGTTCCAGCGGTCATCCTCATCCTGGGCCGGGAAATAACGGTCCACGTAAGTATCAAACATGGCGGTGGTTCCCCACTGCTTTGAAAGCTGGTAGCTCATGTTCAACAACATACCCAATTCTCCGGCCCTCCACCCTCTTGAAGTTATACTGTTGAAATTCTTATTCACGTTCCTGAATTCGCTGGTGAGCTTGAATTTATCCGTCTTTTTCAGCATCGTCCCGAGAAGCAGCCCGAACCTGTCGGAATCAAATCCCAGGTCATAATCAAAACCCCAGTTTTGGAACTCCGCCTCTCCGGAAGCATCGTAGGCATAGCGCGGAAGATAATCAAGCCTATCCCTTCCCCAGCCGTGGACGATGGAAAAGTTGTAGTTCTGTTTTTGCGCCGGAAGGAATTTAAGGTTGAAGCCGTTGACAAACGCATTCTTGACCTTGGCAAGACCGGGAGAAAGGCCCCCGTACCTTCCTCCTCCTTCCCTGCCCCAGAATCCGGCGTATTGGATCTTATTGTTGAATGCCGGGGAAGAAAGCATCGCGCCCCTGAGGCCCACGCCGGGAGAAGCCAGGTTAGAGAACGGCGCCGAGATATCGATGCCCCGGAGAGTAAAATCCTTGAACGGCCCCCATTGCCCCTTGGTCCAGGCAACGGTCGCGTAGGTAACGTCGGTGGTAGTGCGCAAACTGCGCACCAGGGTCTGCGCATTGACGTTGCCGTAAGGGGTTTCGCCGCTTAAATTAAAACGGTGTGACCAGCTGTAGCTGGAACGGCCGAGCGAACGATCGAACCTGCGGCCGGTCTCATACGAAGACCAACCCAGGTCATACACCAGCTTAAAGGTGCGCGCTCCCTCACCCTCCTGACGCAACGCTTCCTCAAACGACGGCCCCTCCGGCTCAGGCATGACCGTCAGGAATTCGATGGTCCAGCGGTCGTTATTATCCCATACGTGCATATACGTGTAGCCGATATCCTTACCCGTGACCTCCAGCTCATCCGGCCCCTTTTGCTCAACGTGTACCACCTGGGGATCGACAACCAGGAAACGCTTGATCCCGCTGCCGGATACAAGGATACGCCTGCCCTGTTCGATGTTTACCGGCTGGACTATCTGTTCGAATGAAGGATCTAACGGGATCACCATAGAAGGAGCGGCCGGTGCTGAAGAGCCCGACGGCTCCTGGATACTGATCGAAGTGACGCCTGAAGCTTGTTTTTGAGTAGCGCCGGTTTTAAGGGAAGGCTCCTGAATACTGATCGAAGTTGCTGAAGAGGCCTGCGGTTGGACTAAAGAAGCCGGCTGCGGTGTAGAGAGACCCCTGGGTGGAATTGAGGGATAAGCTTGCGCTGCCGCCGCAGGTTCGGGCCTCCCGGCAGGAAGAGCTGCAAAAGTTCCTTCTTCCCCCGTAAAAGGCAAAGCAGCGGCCTGGTCTATTTTAAGATTGTTTTTCTTTTCTTCGATAAGGCGGATATAGCGCAGGGCAGGCTCATAATCGGGCTTGATGACCAGGGCCTTCCTGAATTCATGGAGCGCGTCGTCATACCTTCCCTGCTGATAGAACTTAACGCCTATCTCGTAGAGAAATTCCGTGGCCATAGAATAGCCCCATGCCGCGGGAGGCATAATCAGGCCGCTGAGAAACGCCGCCACAAGCAAAAGCGCAACCGTCTTTTTCATCATCCTCCTATAGTGCGGTTGTACCTGCCATAGCTTTGCTCACACACGCGCTATTTGAACTCGCCGACGCCAAGGAACTGCCCGTTCTCTCCGATCTCGATCTCGGCCTCTTTGGTGATGACCGGACCGCGCGATTTGCTTCCTTTTATCTCCTGCATGGCCTTACCCAGGTCAAGGGTGACCACCAGGCTGTATTTACCCGCAGGCAATGCTTCGGTCCAGGCGCCCCTGGTGGTTGCCGTATCGCCGGGGAGCGTGTAGGTGTCGGAGAAAATGCCGCGGCCGACGATCTTGCCGCCTTTATCCATGATGTGAAACGAAGATGAGGTTATGATATCGGCATTACCGGTATTCTTGTAGGTGCCGGTAACCACGAATTTTTCCTTCTTTTTTCCCGAGGTCACGTTGAATTTGCTCAACTCGGCCGAGCGCTTGACGGTGCCTTTGACTTCCACGCAAAATATCGCGCCGATCCTGAGCTTCAGCGCCGTGCCTGCGCCGACGGTATCCACGACAGCGGGGCCCGTCGCCTCCGCGAGCATCGCCTCAAAGAACATCACCGCGTAATGCCCTCCCTCGACTCCGGCAGGGACGTTGATCACGTAATTCACCTGCGCCGTGCCGCGCGCGGGAATGATCACTTCAGGCGGGTTGAATGAAACCCAGTTCGCGCAGGAAAAACCGGTAGTGCCGGCAGGATAGAACAGCTTTACCCCTACCTGGTCGGAGGCATACAGCCAATCTTCCATATACCCCTTGATTATCAACGGCTCACCTGAACGGTTCTGTATCTTTATCGATCCCGAATAGGACCCGGGAGAAGGCACAACCACGCGTATCTTAGAAGGGTCTATGCTATATGAAGCGGCGTATGCCGTCTCTAACGAAAAGCAAAGCGCTAAGAAAAAACATAAAAACAGAAATGGCCTGCGCATACTCTTTTCTCCTTTAGCCCACTTATGAACAAGACACTAAGAGCAGATATCTGCTCTTAGTGTCTTGCTAAAACACTTCCCGTAATCCTTCCCGTACATTAATACGGCGCTGCAGAGATAGTAATGGTAGCCGAATACGTACCATTTTGAGTCTCTACCGGAATCGCCTGCCAGTTGGCCGGACGGGTATCTCCCGCACCCGGAAACGGCGGAATACCGAACTCTGCCCGCACGATCCTGGGTCTCCTGGCTTGCAAAATAAGGCCGCCTTCTGTCGCAAGACGAGTTACGCCGATCTGCGGATTCGCAGCCGCTTCGTCGCCGGTTAACGCCCCCTGCGCAGCCTGGCCTGCTCCGTAGCTGTCTTCTTGAGCATATACAGGCGTAAACACAAGCGCGCTTGAGATCGCCGGATCAGCCGTGGTGGTCTGGGTTATCTGATAACCGGAACCGCCCCAGGCATCGGGAAACAGGTAAACGATGAAAAAGGTAGAGGCATAGAAACAACCTGCTCCGCCCGCATCACCGCCGCCCGCATCCAGCAACCGCGAGGTCAGAGGCCCGAAACTCATTGCCGTGCCCGCGCCCAGGTTCTGACATTGGGCCCAAGGGTCACCAGCCGAGTTATAACTGTACCCGGCACAGCTCAACAGCACATGGTCACCTAACGCATAACCTCCGGTGATACTTGCGCTGACGGTCAATGGTGCGCAAAAACCCGCCGCAGGAACAAACAACATCAAAGCGCCGATCAATACAAAGATGCAAGACTTCATTTTTGTTTCACCCCCCTTCGTTTCTCACGCCACAAAAAATCCGATACCCGCCTTAAAGTTCCGAAAGCGAGTAAGTAATCCTGGTAGAATAATCCCCGGACTTGAGGTCACGGGATGGTGCGAGCTCATAAATAACCTTGAACTTATCCGATGAGCCTTTCTTGTCGGAAACAAAAAGCACGGTATATCCTTTTTGCACCTGTTGGGCACCGGGGAAACGCAATGAGCCGAGCGTATCGATGCTTTCAGTGCGCAGCGTAAAATACTTTGCGCGTATGGGCTCTCCCGCCTTATTCACCAAATCTGAATAGACATTCTGGGTGACCTGATAACGCCTGCCCGTATTACTGCGTACCTCGATAGCTATCTCGTTGCGTTTAGGTTCGCTTTCGGTAGGCCGCAGGTTAAGGAATTCGATCGTTCCCTTTTGACTCTCCGGAGAAACTATCAGTTCGAACATCTGGGGATTCTCTACTTCTAAATTTAGCGTTTCCAGAAGCTGGGTTTTGCTGAAACCCACGCCCTCAAGGACATATTTTATCTTTGTCCTGAACCGCCCGGCTTTTTGCTGTGACAGGTTGCCAAGCGCATATTGCAGAACAAAGGAATCTGCCGCGCCCTGTAAAGACGAAGTATATACGGCTTCCTGCCTTGAGGAAAGCGGCTGCGGCTGGACAGGGACAGTCCCTTTTTGCGCGGATT
>JAQTNB010000026.1 GCA_028714055.1 Candidatus Omnitrophota bacterium | reverse complement strand
ACTCTATACCCAATACTATTTATTATTATACCTTATACTCTTGCGTGTTAATCCCGAGTTTTTTGATCTTTGCGCGCATCGTATTCCGGTTGATCCCCAGGATCCGGGATGCTTTAAGCTGGTTGCCTTCGGCGCGCTCCAGCGCATGCTTGATCAAAGGCTTCTCTATGATATCCAGCACCGACCTGTACAATACGCCGTTCTGTTCTTTCGATAACGCGTCCCCCAGCTCGATCAGCTTCTCGGTCAGTATGTTGTATTCTTTGCCAGAATCGAGCTTGGTGATCCGGATGGTATTCTCCTGCTTTGCAATATCGATCCTGAAGTTTCCCTGCTGCGTAAGCATAGCCAGCAGTATCTCCTTTGCTTTCTCGTCGTTATCTGCGATCAGGAAATCGGTCATATCCGCTCTCTTCACCCATGCCTAATATTTAAGCAAGGTATTATAAAAAAATTTACCTTACAACCAAGACCCTGGATGCATCAATAATGCGCGCAAAGTTAAGGTAAAGCTTTTGCGCCTGCGCCTCATACGCTGCGTGCCTTCGGTATGCCTCGATGAGCATGTCGTTTGTCTCCCGCACGCCTGACTCCTGCTGGTAACTGTCTATCCAAGACCCGATCATCTGCGGAGTTACCTCAATATGAAACTGCAGGCCATAGGCATTCGCCCCGAAGCGGAAAGCCTGGTTACGGCAGGCAGCGCCTTCTGCGAGCCTGCAGGCACCCGCGGGGATATCAAACGTATCATAATGCCACTGAAAGACGTTGAGCGTTTCAGGCAAACCGCCGAATAACGCATCGCCCCTCCCATGCTCTGAAAGGCCTACCGGATACCACCCTATTTCTTTCACCGGGTTCTTGCGTATCGTTGCGCCGCAAGCTTTTGCCAAAACCTGAGCCCCCAGACAAATCCCCAATATCGGGATACTGCATCTCAAGGCTTCCTTGAGAAAACTCTCCTCTTTATTTAAGAACGGATAACGCTCGTCTTCGTAAACATTCATCGGCCCGCCAAGCAGGACCAGCGCCAGCAGCCCTTCCGTATTCTCCGGGAGGTCCTCGCCTTCCCCCAGCTCGATGGTCCGCACGCGAAAGGAACTTTGAGCTAAAAAATCACCCAAGGTACCCGGGCCTTCAATGCCGATATGCTTAAGGATAAGGATCTCGCCCATTGATGGTTTCCTATCCCTTGCCGAAACGCTTGTCAATTTCTTCGAGTATGTCCTGCTCCGCGCCATAATCGCCGGCCGCGATGTTTCACTCCGAACCATATACGCCGGAGCTATGTCATCCCTCGCCTAAGCGCTTGCGCTTTTTGGCAAGCAAAAATCGCTTCGCAGGCTTCGGGACTAATTCGCGCTTATGACTTGCGTCTGCCGAAGGCAGACGCAAGTCATGCGCTCATTAGATATCAAAATACAGATAGAACTCGTAGGGGTGAGGACGCATCCTGACGCTGTCTATCTCTCTCTTGCGCTTATATTCAAGCCAGACATCCAGCACGTCCTTCGTAAACACTCCGCCTTTAAGCAAATAGTCGTGGTCCGCCTCCAAGGCGTTAAGCGCGGTATAGAGCGACCCGGGAACAGTAGGAATCTCCTTGAGCTCTTCTTCACTGAGTTCAAAGAGGTCTTTATCCGTCGGTTTACCGGGATCGATCTTGTTCTGAATACCGTCAAGCCCTGCCATGAGCATGGCGCTGAAAGCAAGATACCCGTTACATGACGGATCCGGCGGCCTGAATTCGATCCTCTTGGCCTTGGGGCTGTCGGAATACATCGGGATCCTTACTGCTGCCGAGCGGTTACGCGCGGAATACACCAGGTTAACCGGCGCTTCATAGCCGGGAACAAGCCTTTTGTAGGAATTGGTAGTAGGCGCGCAGAATGCCATGAGGCTGCGCGCATGCTTCAGCAGCCCGCCGATATAATACTTGGCCTCCTGGCTTAAAAGGGCATACCCGTTCTTGTCGTAAAAAAGGTTTACTCCGCCTTTCCAGAGGCTCTGATGGCAATGCATCCCCGAACCGTTATCCGCAAAAAGCGGCTTGGGCATAAAGGTGGCGACCATGTTGTTCTTGCGCGCCATGTTCTTGATGATATATTTGTAAAGCAAAAGGTTGTCCGCCATCCGTGTGAGCTTGTCGAATTTGATGTCGATCTCGCATTGCCCGGCAGTAGCAACCTCATGATGATGGACTTCGATGTTGATTCCTGCTTCCCTCATCTTCATAACGATCTTACTGCGCAGGTCCTGCAGGGAATCGTGCGGAGGCACCGGGAAATACCCCTCCTTGAAGCGGATCTTATAGCCTAAATTGGGGTCTTCTTTCCTCCCCGTATTCCAATCCCCCTCATCGGAATCAATGAAATAATACCCCGTATTCTCGGTCTGGTCAAAGCGCACATCGTTAAAAATGAAAAATTCCGCTTCCGGCCCGAAATAAACGGTATCGGCAATACCGGAATCCTTCAGGTATTTTTCCGCTTTCTTGGCAATATAACGGGGATCGCGCGAATAGGGCTTGCGCGTCAGAGGATCATAGATATCGCAAATAAGGCTTAAGGTAGGCACATCACAGACCGGGTCGACTACCGCGCTCTGCGGATCCGGGATAAGTATCATATCGGACTCCTGGATCTTCTGAAAACCGCGGATAGAAGAACCGTCAAACCCGATGCCGTCGACCCAGATAGAGCGGGTGATATCGGGAATGTCAAGCAACTCCCAGGCGGGGATAGTAAAATGCTGCCAGAGACCCGGCAAATCGTTGAACTTAAGGTCGATCATCTGGATATTCTTTTCCTTGACCAGCTTCATGACCTCGCGGGCAGCCTTCTCGTCAAAGGCTCCATTGACCAGGGGATTTTTCGTCTTTACTTCCGGGGTTGCTTTAACCTGCTTCTTGACCATTTTTCCTCCTTTATTGACCATAACAATAGTTTTGTGGTGATCTAATGCCCATAAAACACGCGAGGCGTTCTCCTAATTTTTAGGAAGAACGCCTCTGTCCTTACTTTGAAACTGCCTAATTCCGCACTACATCGTGCCTATATTCTAAGCATCAAACCTTCATATATACAAGTAAGAAATCGCCCTGCCTGGTAACCGTTTTTTTGCCGCTAACCGATTGCTCCCGGCCCGCGTTCTTCAGTGCGGATACGCACGCATTCCTTCAGGTCAAGGATAAAGATCTTACCGTCACCGGTTTCCCCGGTCTTGGCACCCCTGCTGATCGCGCTGATGGTCGGTTCAACAAAGTTGTCGTTGACCGCTATTTCCAGGCGGACTTTTCTTAAAAGGTTGCCGGTCTCTTTTGCCCCCCGGTAAACCTCCGCTACCCCCTTCTGGCGGCCATGGCCCAGGACCTCGCTGACCGTGAGCAGATTGACTTCCGCTTTATAAAGTTCTTCCTTAACCGCTTCCAGCTTATACGGCTGAATGATCGCGATGATCAGCTTCATTGCTTCCTCCTATTCTAATACCGTGTATGCTCTTTCATGATGCTGTGTAAGGTCCAACCCCATTAATTCTTCTTTGTCGCTTACCCTGATCCCGATAACCATATCTACTATCTTGTAAATAACAAAGGTGGCCGCCGCCGTATAGGCAACGGTAATACCGACTGCCGCCAATTGCACCAAAAACTGGCGGGGATTGCCTAAGAAGAGGCCGTCTGCCCCCGCCGCATTTACCGCTTTGGAAGCAAAAAGCCCGGTAGCCAACGCCCCCCATATGCCTCCCACGCAATGGACGCCAAAGGCATCAAGGGAATCATCATACCCAAACCTGGGCTTTATCACGGTCACGGAAATAAAACAAAAAACGCTGACCAGGAGCCCGATAATGATGGCGGAGATCACCCCCACAAATCCTGCCGCGGGGGTTATGGCAACCAGCCCGGCAACCGCGCCGCTGGCAACGCCGAATATCGTGGGTTTGCCGTTGCGCATCCATTCTAACAAGGCCCAACTGAGGCCTGCTGCCGCGGCTGCGGTATTGGTCGTGACAAAGGCATTGACGGCTATCCCGTTTGCGGCCAAAGCGCTTCCGGCATTGAATCCAAACCATCCGAACCATAAAATGCCCGTTCCCAGCACCACGAAGGGCAGGCTGTGCGGAGCCGGGACATTGGAATCAAGGTTTTTTCTCTTGCCGATGATCAGGGCCGTAACCAAAGCGGCAATGCCGGCATTGATGTGCACGACCGTCCCGCCGGCAAAATCCAGGGCACCCAGGTTCCTTAAAAACCCTCCCAGGCCCCAAACCCAATGGCACAAGGGGTTATAGACAAACGTCGCCCATAAAAGGGTGAAAACGAGAAAAGCGGAGAATTTCATCCTTTCCGCAAATGCGCCGATGATAAGCGCCGGGGTAATGATGGCGAACATCCCCTGGAAAATCATGAACGCCTGGTGAGGTATTGTCGCGGCGTAATCCGCATAAGGCTCAAGCCCCACCCCCCGCAAACCCAGCCACTGTAAGCCTCCCCAGAAACCTCCCGAGGGCGCAAAAGAAAGGCTGTAACCAAGAAGCACCCAGTGCACGCTTAATGCGCACATGATAATAAAACACTGCATGAGGACGCTGAGCATGTTCTTCTTCCTTACCATTCCGCCGTAGAAGAAAGCCAGGCCCGGCGTCATCAAAAGCACTAATGCCGCGGAAATCAACACAAACGCAGTATCCCCGGAATTCATCATCGTTGTTGCCTCCCTCCATCGTATCGTTACACTTGTTTAACCAACTGATAAAAAACGGACAAAAAAACTATATCCCCAGGCGCTCTCGGACCACCTGCGCATACACCTTATTGATACGTCCGGTCTTAAGCCATCTTTCGAGCGTCCCCACATGAATATCGGTCCTGCGTGAGAGCTCATGCAGGGTATAGCGGTTTTCTTCCTTGAACCTCCTGATCTTGGAAACCAACTCCCTGTCGAGCATTTACAAAGCGCTCTCTCCCTTCTCCCCTGTCCTGATCCTGACGGCACTCTCAATACTCGAGATGAAGATTTTACCGTCACCGATATCGCCGGTTTTGGCATTATCCATGATGAGCCCGGTAATGCGTTCTGCATCCTGGTCCTTCACGACGATATCTATCTTGATCTTCGGTAAAAGCTCGAGCTTATATTTCTCCCCCCGCCACTGCTGAATCATGCCTTTTTGCTTTCCGTGCCCCTCGATCTCGCTGATCATGATCCCCGCGCACCCCGCGCCTTCCAGCGCGCGGCGCACAACCTCGAGTTTTTCCGGACGGATAATCGCTTCGATCTTTTTCATGGCTTACCTCCGCGTCATAGTGTATGGAATTTATTTATCCTCTTTCGTACCCAGGAACGAATATGCGGGCTTGCGGCTCAAGAATTCCGGATAGGCGGCATTCCCGTGTTCGCCGATATCCAGCCCTTCTATCTCTTCCTGGAGGCTTACCCTGATGCCCATAACGGCCTTGATGATCGCCCAGGCAACGAAGGAGATGATAAACGTATAGGCAGCGACAGCAACGACTCCGGTCAACTGTGCAAAGAGAAGCTTGGTCCCGCCTCCGTAGAAAAGTCCGTTACCGGTCGCCACCCCTGCGATCTTGTCCTGCGCGAACAGGCCGACTGCCAGGGTGCCGAATACTCCGTTAACCAAATGCACCGAAAGCGCTCCTACCGGATCGTCTATCTTTATCCGGTCAAACATAATAACCGCCAGGACCACCAGTATCCCGGCGATCAGCCCGATAACAATAGAGCTGGGGACGCTGACAAAGGCGCAAGGAGCGGTGATCGCGACAAGGCCGGCAAGGCACCCGTTTAAGGTCATGCCCAGATCCGGCTTACCCAGCAAGAGCCAGGAAAGGACCGTTGAGCTCATGATCGCAGCCGCAGCCGCGATGTTGGTGGTAATGGCAACGTGGCTTATGGCCATGGGGTCAGCGGTCATGGTAGAGCCGGGATTAAAACCAAACCAGCCAAACCAAAGCACAAACGTCCCGAGGGTCGCCAGGGAAAGGTTGTGCCCGGGAATGGGGTTTATCTTGCCGTTTGTGTATTTGCCGAAACGAGGCCCCAAAAGCAGGACTCCGGCTAATGCCGCCCATCCGCCGACCGAATGCACGACGGTTGATCCAGCAAAATCGAACATGCCTTTGCCCGCCAGCCACCCTCCGCCCCAAACCCAGTGCCCGACGATAGGATAGATCAGGGTAGTCATAAGAAAACTGAAAACGATGAAAGAAACATACTTAATGCGCTCCGCAACCGCGCCGGAAACTATGGTGGCCGCCGTCCCGCAAAAAACAAGCTGGAAAAAGAACTTCGCCCAGAAAGGGACTCCGGTCCAGGCAATAGAGGAGTAAACGCCCTTGTAGGCTTCTCCGGTAGCGGGAGAATTATCCAGGCCGCTTGCAAAAAACAGGCCTTTAAGCCCCATAAAACCGTTCCCGTCTCCAAACATCAAACCCCAGCCTAGCAGTAAGAATCCCAGCGAAGAAACCGCGAAAACGATAAAGTTCTTCGAGAGGATGTTCACGCAGTTCTTTGCGCGTGCAAATCCGGATTCCACCATTGCAAAACCAAGATTCATGAAAAAAACAAGTTTTGCCGTCAGCAGCACCCAGATAGTGTCGATAATGATTTTCGTCTCCATGCGCCCTTACCTCCTCTAAAGGTTATAACTCAGGTAAATACCGGCATAAAACCTGCTTTTCTGGTTGCCGTTTCCTTTATCGCTGATATTCCCCCACGGAACAGAATAATTGACGTTCGGCTTACAGGATAAATTACTGGTAAGAGGCAGGGTCAGCCCCACCCCGCAGGCGGCATCTCCGCCCGTGCCGCGGTAATAGAGCTTGTTGTTGTGCCCGAGATGAGCCGTAAAATCAAGGCTTGCCTGGTTCTTGCGAATGGTCATCGGTATGCTGTAGGCAAGGTTAAGCACGGTATAATTACCTTCTCCTCCTCCATCCTCTTTTCTGCCGTAGTCATAATAATAGAACACAGACGGAGAAAGGAAAATTTTGGGGAAGCTGAAACCCGCGTAAAATTCCCGGCTCCATCCTTTTGTCGCGCCGTCGGCCGGAAGCGCGTCCGGAAAATCATAATAGGTATGCCCTACGGAAACGTCAAAAGAGGGGAAATTGTATGTATAATCCACGATCAGGTCAGTCTCGCTTGATTTAAGCGCATCCCTGTTTTCCAGGTCATGGCTCATCCACCATCCAAGTTTTAATCTTCCGAATTTTGACTCCGGAGTCTTTACGTAAAATCCGGGTTGTACCACCGGATCTCCGTCAAGCATAATGCCTCTCCACATGTAAATGGAATTAAAGGCGAGGTCTCCGGAAAGTTCAAACCCGAGGTCTGCAAGCAAACCTTCGCCTGCGGGCTTTTGCGAAGCGTCTCCCGCATCGCTTTCTTGCGCATATGCGCTTATACACATGAATACCGTGATTACTACCGCACAAAATACACGCCTCATCTCTTTGCTCCTTTCTGCATCCTGCAGTATGGGGTTGGATTTGCACAAAAAAAAAGACGTCTTTTGTTTACAAAAGACGTCTGTGTCTCGCCAAAATAATAAGGCGTTCTTTTTCAAGAACGCCTTTGTCAAACTACACTACAATGTGCTTTCACTACTACAAGTAAAAAAAACCGCCTTCTGGTAACGCCAAAAATCAAGCGGGGTCGACGTAACGGGCGCACTTGACCCTGACGTGAGCCATGAGCTTTACCACGCTCACATGAGAAACCCCCAGCCTTTCTCCGATCTGGCGCGTAGTAAGCCCTTCGGAAAAGTAACGCAGGACACACTTCTCCTTCGAAGTAAGCCCGTTGTTCATAATGGTTTGCGCCAGCAATTTATCGTTGAGGCTTGTGCGGCAATCCCGCGAGCGCTCGTCTTCACACGCCAGATAATCCGCACCATAAGAAGAAGAGTCCCGCCCGAAGGAAAGATCTTCGATGCTGACCAGCCTATTTCTGTCCTTGACCTTACGCAGGTAATTCTTTAAATGAAAGTAACACCCCTGCAGGATATAGCTGTCGGTTTTATCGGTAAGCGTGCCTTTCTCCGACTCCTGCCAGAGATGGATCAGTGCTTCCTGGTAAAGGTCATGGTCGTTCAAAAAAGGATAGCGGCCGTCATTCAGACGGTAGGTTATCCTCTTAAGCGTGGGAGCAAGGCGTTTGATGAGCTCTGCGAAGACCATAGCTTAACCCCGGTATTTATTCGTAATAGGCATACGCCTGTCTTTGCCGAAAGCCTTGGGGGTTATTTTTATCCCCGGCGGCGCCTGCCTGCGTTTATATTCGCTTTTATCTACCATGGCGATGACTTTGCCGACCGTCTCCGGCGCATATCCCAGCGAAGTAATCTGGGAGATCCCCTTGTCTTCCTCTATATAGGCCTTCAGAATAGGATCCAGCTCATCATAGGCCGGCAGGCTGTCGCTGTCTTTCTGCTGGGGCTTCAACTCTGCGGTAGGTGCCTTGGTAAGCACCCTGTCCGGAATAACAAACCCCAGGGAATTACGATAGCGGCAAAGCCGGTATACCAGGATTTTGGGTATATCTTTTATCACGGCAAATCCCCCTGCCATATCGCCGTAGAGTGTGGCATACCCTGTGCTCATCTCCGATTTGTTCCCCGTTGTCAGCACCAGCCACCCGAACTTATTGGAAAACGCCATCAACAGGTTCCCTCTGATGCGCGCCTGCAGGTTTTCTTCCGTGATATCACGCTCCGACCCCATAAAATGAGGTTCAAGCACCAGAAGGTAGAGCCGGTAAATCTGCTCGATAGGTACCTGTATGAATTTAATGCCTAAATTTTCAGCGAGGTAGCGGGCATCCTCCTGTGATTCACGCGAAGAATAGTGCGAAGGCATGAACACCGCGATCACGTTCTCTTTTCCCAGCGCATCGGCAGCAAGCGTTGCCACCAGCGCGGAATCCACCCCTCCGCTTAAACCGACGACTACCTTCTGGAAGCCGTTTTTGACGACATAATCGCGCAATCCGAGCACCAGCGCCTGGTAAACTTCGGCTTCAGGCTCAAGAGACTTAATCTCCCTGGCGGGAAGAGGCGCCCTTTCTTTAAGGGAGAGCGCCTGCGTTATGACCGTTGCCTGAGCGGGTTTTTTCCCGGGCAGGCCGGGATTGATGTCGGTTATCAGCAGGTCTTCTTTGAATGCCTCTGCCCTGGTTATCAGACGGCCCTGCGCAGAGATAAACATGCTTTGACCGTCAAAGACCAACTCATCCTGGCCGCCGACAAGGTTAACATACGATATGAAGACTTTGTGTGCCTTTGCCTGTTTCTGCAGTATTGCCTGGCGCATACGGACCTTCCCGGCATGATACGGCGAAGCATTGATATTGACGATCAGCCCGGCACCCAGCTTTGCTTGTTGTGCCAGGGGACCCTGTTCATGCCAGATATCTTCGCAGATATTGACGCCGAAAACCAAATCTCCCGCCCTGAAGATCTTCGCCTGGCTGCCGGCGCTAAAATAACGCTTTTCATCGAAAACTCCGTAATTCGGCAGGAGGATCTTCCGGTACACCCCGCAGATCTTACCCTGATATAACACTGCCGCCGCGTTGTAAAGTCCGTACTTGTCCTTATCCACACAACCAACCACCACAACGACGTCCCCGACATCACGGGCAAGAGATTTAAGCACGTCGATACTATCGGATACGAATTTTGGTTTCAGCAAAAGATCTTCCGGAGGGTAGCCGGTCAGCATCAGTTCCGGGAAAGAAACAATATCCACGCCGAAACCCTTTACCCGGTTAAGGTACTGGCTTACCTTACGGGAGTTCCCTTCCAGGTCTCCGACCGTGCTGTTCACCTGCGCTATGGCTATCCTTACGTTATCTTTTTTCATCGTATGGCAATAAAAAAGCGCCCTTCTCCGCCGGGTCAAGCCCGCGGAAAAGGACGCCATAGTCCCCTATAAACAAAAAAGTCTTCCCCCTTGCGGGACGGAAGACTTCGCTGTCTTAATACATCGCTGTACAAAGAAAGTATACCATACCAGAGAGCAATGTCAAGATTTTTTTGAGGCATGACGAGCGGAAAAGATGTGAGAAAAAGCATGCTGCTGCGTCTATTAACCCAAAGGCAGAATAATCTCTTATGCCGGGAGGGG
>JAQTNB010000025.1 GCA_028714055.1 Candidatus Omnitrophota bacterium | reverse complement strand
CGCGCAGATGGATGGTGCTATTCTGGTCGTTTCGGCCGCAGACGGCCCGATGCCTCAGACTCGTGAGCACATTCTTCTCGCGCGTCAGGTCAACGTTCCGGCAATGGTGGTCTTTTTGAATAAGGTGGATTTAGTCGAAGACAAAGAGCTGCTCGACCTGGTGGAGATGGAAGTGCGCGAGCTCCTGACCAAATACGGCTATCCGGGCGATAAGACCCCGATCGTAAGAGGGAGCGCTTCAAAGGCACTGGTGGCGACCGACCCCAACGGCGAAGATGCAAAATGCATCCTTGAACTGATGAAGGCCGCCGATGAATTCATCCCGCTTCCGCAAAGGGATATGGATAAGCCCTTACTGATGGCGGTCGAGGATGTCTTCAGCATCGAAGGAAGAGGCACCGTCGGCACCGGCAGGATCGAACGCGGAAAAGTCAAGATCAACGAAGAAGTCGAGCTGGTAGGCTTAAGGCCCGAGGTCAAAAAGACCGTTGTCACCGGTATCGAAATGTTCAGAAAGACCCTTGATGAAGGCCAGGCGGGAGACAACGTCGGCCTGTTGATGAGAGGTATCGGCAAGGACGATATCGAGCGCGGCATGGTCATCGCGGCGCCCAAATCGATCACGCCTCATACCAAATTCAAGGCGCAGGTGTACGTTCTCTCCAAGGAAGAGGGCGGAAGACATACGCCGTTCTTTACCGGATACCGTCCGCAATTCTACTTCCGTACCACCGACGTTACCGGTTCTTCCAAGCTTCCTCAGGGAGTCGAGATGGTAATGCCGGGCGACAACGTCGCCGTAGAAGTTGAATTGATCACTCCGATTGCCATGGAAAAGGAATCGCGCTTTGCCATCCGCGAAGGCGGACGCACGGTCGGCGCAGGAGTCGTCACCGAGATCATCGCCTAAGCGCTCTAAAAAGATACATGACGCAGAAGATACGCATAAAACTAAGAGGTTACGATCACCGGCTGCTTGACCAGGCGGTGGCTGAGATCGTGGAAACGGTGAAGCGCACTGGCGCCCTTATCTCGGGGCCAGTGCCGCTTCCGACGAAAAAGGAAATCTATACGGTCCTTCGCTCGCCGGTAATCGACAAGAAATCGCGCGAACAGTTCCAGCTGGCCACTCATAAACGCCTCATCGATATCTATGAGCCGACGGCTAAGACGATCGACGCGCTCAAGAAACTCAACCTCCCGGCAGGGGTGGACGTAGAGATCAAATAACATGACCGGTTTACTTGGCAAGAAAATTGGGATGACCCAGATATTCACGGAAGACGGGACGCGCATACCGGTGACCGCCATAGAGGCGGGGCCCTGCGCGGTCCTGGCTGTAAGGGAAAAACGCGTGCAGCTGGGTTTTGATGCCTTGAGCGAAAAGAAAGCGAATAAACCGCAGTCGGGTTTCTTCAAGAAGCTCAACGTCACTCCTCGCAAATTTATCAGGGAACTCGTCAGAGACCCCTCCCGGGAATACAAAGTAGGGGAAGACCTTAAGGCAGACCTTTTTAAGGCGGGTGATTTTGTCGATATCCGGGGCACTTCTATCGGCAAAGGGTTCCAGGGCGGCATGAAGCGCTGGAACTGGAAGGGCGGTCCGGCAACACACGGGCACACTTCCCATCGCAGGGTAGGTTCCATAGGATCAACCACTACCCCCGGAAGGGTCTGGAAAGGGCATCATCTTCCCGGCCATATGGGCGCACAAGGAGTAACGGTGCAGAACCTTAAAGTCGTGCGCGTGGACGCGGAAAATAACCTCCTGCTTGTCAAAGGCGCTGTTCCCGGCCACAAGAACGCCTACCTTATCATACAGACGGCAAAAAAGAAGAAACCTAAGACATGAAAACGCTCACCTTACCTATATATAATATCCAAGGTCAGGAGGTAGATACCTTTAAGCTGGATAGCTTCATCTTTGACGGGACCGTGCATGCCGCCAGCATCCATCAGGCGGTCAACGCCTTCCGCGCGGCGCAAAGAGGGGGAAAGGCCGCCACAAAGACCCGCGGCGAAGTCTCGGGAGGCGGCCGCAAGCCCTGGAAGCAAAAAGGCACCGGCAGGGCGCGCGTCGGTTCCACGCGTTCACCGCTCTGGAGGCACGGCGGCGTGATCTTCGGGCCTCATCCGCGTGATTTTTCTCTTGACGTGCCGAAGAAGATAAAGACACTGGCCTTAAAATCGGCGCTGAACGCCAAGCTAAACGAGAACGCCCTGCTTATCGTGGAAAACATGAAGTTTGAGAGCACCAAGACAAAGGACGCGGCAAAGATCTTTGAGAACCTTAAGCTGAGGAGCCGCAAAAGCGGGGAAAGGCTCAACACCATCCTGCTGCTCCTGGACAAGATAGAGAGGAACCACGACCTGGCTTTACGCAACCTTGAATCCGTCAATATAACGCTGGCAAAAGACACCAATACCTACGAGGTCATGTCGCACAGGAAGATCGTAGTCACCAAAAAGGGGCTCGAAGAGCTCTGCGAGCGCCTCAAGAATACCATATCGGAAAGGCGAACAAAGGCTTAACGCATGCTTACGTCACACCAGATCATAAAGGCATTCTTACGCACGGAAAAATACACCCAGCATGAGCCGCTGGGCAAGTATTTCTTCCTGGTGAATAACAGCGCCAATAAGATACAGATCAAAAAGGCGGTAGAGGAGATCTACAAGGTAAAGGTAAAGTCCGTAAATACCTTCGTATCGGGCGGGAAGCTTAAAAGAGTACGTTACCAGTACGGAAGGACCGCCGATACAAAAAAAGCGGTCGTAACGCTCAAAGAAGGGCAAAAAATAGAGGTAGCGACATAACATGGGCTTAAAAAAATTCAAACCGACAAATCCCGCGCGCAGGTTCATGACCGGTAACGATTTTACCGAGATCACCAAAGACAGGCCGGAAAAATCGCTGCTTCTTCCTCTCAAGAAAAGAGGCGGCAGGAACGCATACGGCCGCATCACGGTCAGGCACCAGGGGGGCGGTCATAAGCGGATGCTCAGGATCATAGACTTCAAGAGGGACATCCTGGATATCCCGGCAAAAGTCATCGCGATAGAATACGACCCCAACCGCACGGCACGCCTGGCCCTGCTTGAATACCCGGGTATAGGCAAAAAATACATCATCGCACCCGCGGGCCTTAATGTCGGCGACGAGATCGTCTCTTCCATGCAGAAAAATGCCGATATCAAGATAGGCAACTGCCTGCCGCTAAGGACCATACCTTCGGGCACCCTCATACACAACATAGAGCTGCTCAAAGGAAGAGGGGGACAGGTAGTCAGAAGCGCAGGGGCCGCCGCTCAGATCATGGCCAAAGAAGAAGAAACCGCCCACGTAAAGCTTCCCTCCGGTGAAGTGCGCATCGTCAGCCTCGATTGCCGGGCCACCATCGGCCAGGTAGGCAACATCGAACACGAAGCGATAAGCATCGGTAAGGCCGGCAGGAGCAGGTGGATGGGGGTCCGTCCCACGGTGCGCGGCCTGGCGATGAACCCGGTCGACCATCCGCACGGCGGCGGAGAAGGAAAATCAGGGCAGGGGAATCCCCATCCGGTTACGCCCTGGGGAAAACCTACCAAGGGGTATAAGACAAGGAAACCGGGGAAATATTCCGATAAATTTATCGCTAAACGAAGGAAATAACCATGCCGCGTTCGCTTAAAAAAGGCCCGTATGTTGAGGAAAGATTGATAAAGAAGGTCGACCAGGCCCGCAGGACCGGAACGCGCCAGGCGATCAAGACCTGGTCACGCCGTTCTACGGTCTTACCGGAATTCGTCGGCCTGACCTTCGCGGTGCATGACGGAAAAAAACACGCCCCCGTGTTCGTCACGGAAAACATGGTCGGGCATAAGCTCGGGGAGTTTGCCCCAACCAGGATATTCAGGAAGCACGGCGGCGTCAAGGCAAAGAAAGCGGTAGAAAAGACCTAAAGAGGTTTTAAAAAACAATGATCGTAAAAGCACAGGCAAAATTCTTACGGCTCTCGCCTCCCAAGGTGAGGCAGGTGATGGACCTGATCAGGAATAAAGACGTCAGGGAAGCCCAGGCGATCCTCTTTAACATCAACAAGCGCCCCAAGGAATACCTGAGCAAAATACTGAAACAGGCGGTCGCAAACGCCAAGGTCAAAGGCTTCACCGAAGAGCAGCTCTATATCTCCAAGATCGCCTGCGACGTCGGGCCGACATGGAAGCGTTTTAAGGCGGCGGCATTCGGCAGGGCGGTCCCGATCAAGAAAAGAACATCGCACATAAAAATAGAACTCGACATTAAATCCGGAGCGTAAATCATGGGTCATAAAGTAAGTCCGCTGCTTTTGCGGCTCGGCTACATTAAAAACTGGAACAGTCTTTGGTTTGCGAAGCACCATGAATTTGCGCGCAATATCGTCGAAGACCACGGTATCAGGAAATTCATCAAGTCAAAGTTCAAGCAGGCGGCGATCTCCAAAGTCATCATTGAAAGGCTTGCCCAGAAGGTAAAGGTGCGTATCTGCAGCGCGCGCCCCGGGATCATCATCGGCAGGCACGGAGCGGACATCGAGCGCCTCAGGGAAGAGCTCAATGACCTGGTAAAAAAAGAAGTCTCCATCGATATCGAGGAGATCAAGAACCCGGCCGTAGACGCCCAGCTGGTAGCGGAGAACGTGTCTTTACAGCTTGAGAAGAGGATCGCATTCCGCAGGGCGATCAAGCGTTCGATCGAGCAGTCGATGTCGGCAGGCGCCAAAGGGATCAAGGTCATCTGTTCGGGAAGGCTGGGGGGCGCTGAAATCGCCAGGACCGAAACCTTCAGGCAGGGCAAGATCCCGCTTTCCACGCTGCGCGCGGACATCGATTACGGTTTTGCGGAAAGCCTTACCACCTACGGCCTTATCGGTATCAAGGTCTGGATCTATAAGGGCGAGATTTTGACGAAACATACGAGACCCAGGCCCGTAAGCGCGGCGCAGCAGCAGGAAACGCAGCCGGCCGCAGAAACGCCGGAAACGCAGCAATCAAAGGAGTGACCTTTACATGGTATTAATGCCGAAACGAGTAAAATACCGCAAGGTCCAACAGGGAGACAGGCGGGGCGTGGCGACGACGGGCGCTCAGCTTGCATTCGGGGAATTCGGCCTCAAATGCCTGGCGAACGGCTGGATCAAGAACAACCAGATCGAAGCCGTAAGGGTCCTTCTTGCGCGCCAGCTTCATAAGGGCGGCAAGCTCTGGATCAGGATCTTTCCGGACAAATCCATTACCAAAAAGCCGGCGGAAGTACGCATGGGAAAAGGCAAAGGAGACCTTGACCACTGGGTAGCCGTGGTAAAAAGAGGAAGGATCCTCTTTGAACTCGGCGGTATCCCGGAAGAATACGCGCGCCAGTGCTTCAGGATGGCGGCGTATAAATTACCCGTCAGGACCAAATTCATAACCAGGGCGCATAAATAACATGAAAGCAAAAGAGCTGGATGCCCTTTCCCGGGAAGATTTGCAGCATAAGCTTAAAACCCTCGGAGAGGAATTATGCAAGTTGAACATGCAGCGTTTCGGCGGAAGAGTGGAAAAACCCCATATGTTCTCCGTGATCAAGCGTGATATCGCGCGGATACATACGATCTTAAACAAAAAGAGCTAAAACCATGGGAAAAAGGAAAGAGTTTATCGGGGTGGTCGTAAGCGACAAGATGCAGAAGACCGTCGTGGTGCGCACAACGCGCATAACCAAACACCCGAAATACGGCAAGATCATAAAGAAATACAACAAATTCAAGGTCCATGACGAAAAGGGCGCGGCAAAAACAGGGGACCTGGTAAAGATCCAGGAAACCAGGCCTTTATCCAAAGACAAGCGTTTCCGCCTGCTTAAGATCATGCACAAAGCGGCGATCGTCCATACGCATACCGAAGAGGGAGCCAAGGCTTAACATGATCCAGATCAGGAGTATCTTAGACGTAGCCGACAATACGGGAGCCCGCAAAGCTTCCATGATCGGCGTTTTAGGGAAAAAGAACTGCATGATAGCCCAGATAGGCGATGTCATCAACGTGAACGTCAAGGAATCGTCTCCCGAGGCCACGATAAAGAAGGGCGAGGTCGGCAAGGCTGTCGTGGTAAGGACCAGGGCCCCGATCCGCAGGGCAGACGGCTCGGTCCTGAGGTTCGACCGTAACGCCATCGTCTTCATCGACGCGCAGCTTAACCCGCGCGGCACGCGCGTTTTCGGGCCCGTAGCCAGAGAACTGAGGGACAAGAATTTTTCCAAGATACTTTCGCTGGCGCCGGAGGTCGTATAACCATGCAAAAATTGAAGATCAAAAAAGGGGATACGGTCCAGGTCACCAAAGGGGAAGACCGGGGTAAAAAAGGCAAGGTGCTCAAGGTCTTTATCCTCGGCAACCGGGCGATCATAGAGGGGATAAACCTGGTCAAAAAACACAAACGCAGGACCCAGCAGGACCAGCAGGCGGGCGTGGTATCCGTTGAGACCCCCGTGCACCTGGCAAACCTTATGCTGGTGTGCAAGCGCTGTAACAGGCCGGTCAGGGCCGGTGTGATGGTATTAAAAGACGGAAGCAAATCGCGCTTTTGCCGCGTGTGCAAAGAGGTGCTCTAATTATGGCCCCGCGTTTACTTGAAAAATACAGGACCGAGATAGTCGCCGAGATGATCAAGGCATTTAACCTGAAGAACAGGTATGCCGTGCCGCGCGTTGAGAAGATCGTGGTCAATATGGGTGTCGGCGAGGCGCTGCAGGACGTCAAGATACTCGACAAGGCGATGGAAGAGATGGCGTTGATCACGGGACAAAAACCCATCATGAGAAGGGCGAAAAAAGCCATTTCAAACTTCAAGATCAAGAAAGGCTCCGCCGTAGGATGCAAGGTCACGCTCCGCCGCGCCCGGATGTACGAATTCATGGACCGGCTGTTCAACGTGGCCATGCCGCGTATCAGGGACTTCAGAGGCGTATCGACGGATTCTTTCGACCAGAAAGGCAATTATACGATCGGTTTCTCCGAGCAGGGCATCTTCCCGGAGATAGATTACGACAAGATCCCCCGGCCCCAGGGCATGGATATCACCTTCGTGATCTCCAACGCAAAAACAACGGAGGAGGCACGGGAGCTTTTAAGGCTCCTGGGTATGCCGTTTAAGGATAACAAGGATACATAAAGGGTAACCAAACAATATGGCACGCAAATCGCAGTTAAACCGCTGGAAAAGGGTCCCGAAATTTTCGTCCCGCAAGTATAACCGCTGCACGATCTGCGGTCGTTCGGGAGGATACTTAAGCAGGTTTGAACTCTGCCGTATCTGCTTCAGGGAGCTGGCCTGGCGCGGACTTATTCCCGGCGTAAAAAAGGCCAGCTGGTAAGAAAAGGGAGAACGCACACAAATGTCCAGAACCGATCTCATAGCGGATGTATTGACTATTATCCGTAATTCCATAATGATCAAGCGGGAGAATGTCGATGTGCCCGGCCTCAGGACGATGAAGTCGATCCTGGAGATCCTCAAGAGAGAGGGTTATATCGATAATTTCAAGGAAGTCGAGGATAAACGCCAGGGGATGCTCAGGGTCTACCTGAAATACACCCTCGGGAAATCTGCAATCAGAAACATAAAAAGGATCTCCAAGCCCGGCCTGCGGGTCTATGTCAAGCATGAAAAGATCCCGCTTGTATTGCGCGGGAAAGGCCTGGCAATACTCTCAACGCCCAAGGGCATCATGACCGGCAAAGAGGCGCGCACCCAGGGGATGGGCGGAGAAGTCCTTTGTTACGTCTGGTAAGGTAAAAAGACATGTCAAGACTCGGAAAAAAACCAATCGCCGTACCCAAAGAAGTAAAGGTCAATATCGCCAACGGCATCGTGCTCGTCGAAGGGCCCAAAGGCAAGCTTGACCTTAAGCTTCCGCAGCGTATCAGCATCGAATCGAAAGACGATACGCTTTTCGTGAAGCGCGCATCGGATATCAAGACCGACAAGTCCCTGCACGGCCTGATCAGGGCGCTTTTGGTCAACATGATCAAGGGCGTTACCGAAGGCTATACCAAGGAACTGGAGATCATCGGCGTGGGCTTCCGGGCGCAGATCCAGGGAAACAACTTAAACATGCAGCTGGGGTTTTCGCATCCGGTCAGCGTTTCAATACCCGCCGGCATAAAAATAGAGGCCCCCAAGCAGACGCAGATCATCATCCGCGGGATCGATAAAGAAAAGGTCGGAAAGATCGCTTCCGAGATCCGCGCGATCTACCCGCCGGAGCCTTACAAGGGCAAAGGCATACGCTACGCCGGTGAGCATGTGAAGAAAAAGGTTGGAAAAGCGCAGGCTACCGCCAAATAACCGCCTGTAAAACCATAGAGCGAAACCATGAAAAAACAAGAATATACATTACGGGTCAAACGGCATAAGCGCATACGCCTGATGCTCAAACCATCGTCAGAGCGGCCGCGCATGGTGGTCCGCCGCAGCCTGAACAATATCTTTGCGCAGGTGATAGACGACGTAAGCCACAAAACCCTGTTCTCATTCTCGAGCACCGATAAAGAAATACGGGAGAAGTTCGCAAATTCCGGGAACGTTAAGTCCGCCGCTTTTTGCGGAGAGGTATGCGCAAGGCGCGCAAAAGAGAAAGGTATCGAGCAAATCGTCTTTGACCGCGCGGGCTATCTCTACCACGGCAGGATCAAGGCCTTTGCCGAGGGATTACGAAAAGGAGGGCTTAAATTCTAAGCTATGCGTGAACTGAACATAGAACATCAGCCGGAACTCATAGAAAAAGTCATCACGATAAACCGCGTTACCAAGGTCACCAAAGGCGGCAAAAAGATGCATTTCAGCGCCCTGGTTGTCGTCGGAGATACCAAGGGGCATGTGGGCTTTGCCCTTGAAAAGGCAAACGAAGTGGCAGACGCCATCCGGAAATCGCTTACCAAGGCAAAGAAAGAACTGGTAACGATCCGTATTCACAAAGGTACGATCGCGCACGAGATCATCGGAGAGTTCGGGGCGGCAAAGGTACTGCTTAAGCCCGCTTCCGAAGGAACGGGCGTAATCGCCGCCGGGCCGGTGCGCGCGGTGTGCGAGGCGGTCGGGATCAGGGATATCCTGACGAAATCCCTGCGCTCAAATAACCCTATCAACGTAATCAAGGCTACCGTCCAGGGCCTCAAAGACCTTAAGGAATAACGATGAAGAGGCTTACGAAGAACAATAAGGCTACTTCCGCGAAAAAAGCTTCCCTGAAACCGGCGGCGCCGAAAACCGTCCGAAAGCAGCGGCGTACGACTCAACCGGAGCACAACGCCTCCGTGGTGCCGGCCTTCGGCCTGCACAACATGAAACCGCCCGCAGGCGCTCACCGCCGTAGGAAGTATCTCGGCAGAGGGCCAAGCTCAGGGCACGGAAAGACTTCTTCACGCGGCAGCAAAGGACAGACCTCCCGTTCCGGAAGGGCGACCTATCCGGGTTTCGAAGGGGGCCAGATGCCGCTCATCCGTAAGGTCCCGAAACGCGGCTTTACCAGCAAGTTCAAGAAGGAATTCCAGCTGGTCAATATCCGCGACCTGGCCAGGATCAAAGAACCTCTGGCGACCTTAGAGGTCCTGGAGGCGCGCGGGGTGATCAAAAACAAGAATAAGCCCGTGAAGATCCTCGGAGACGGAGAGATCACCATACCGGTCAGCGTCCAGGCGCACGCGGCAACAGGCTCCGCGCTGCAAAAGATCAAGGACGCAGGCGGAAAGCTGGAATTGATCAATGTTTAGCGCCCTGGCGAATTCCTTTAAGATACCTGACCTCAAAAAACGCCTGCTGATCACGGCTACCCTGCTGGTCGTATACCGCATCGGCTGCTATATACCGACTCCCGGGATCGACGCGGCCGCCCTGGCGGAGTTTTTCGCCAGGATCGCCAAGACCCAGGGAGGCGCGCTCTTCGGCATAATTAACATGTTTTCCGGCGGCGCCATGGAACGCCTGACGATATTCGCCCTGGGCATAATGCCCTACATCTCGGCTTCCATCATCCTGCAGCTTCTTACCGCGGTCATCCCGGCCCTGGAAAAGCTGGCAAAGGAAGGCAAGTCCGGGCACGAAAAGATAAACCAGTATACCCGTTACGGGACGATGGTGCTCTCAATAGTCCAGTCGTTCTTTATCGCCCTGTG
>JAQTNB010000024.1 GCA_028714055.1 Candidatus Omnitrophota bacterium | reverse complement strand
GATGCGGCCCCTGCGTAGGGACGCATAACGGCATACCAGCCGACGGCGAGACCGTCATCTCTTCCGCGAACAGGAATTTCAAAGGCAGAATGGGGAACCCCCGCGCCTTCATATATTTGGCATCTCCGGCAACCGTAACCGCTTCTGCCGTCGAAGGAAGGATCACCGATCCGAGAAAGTATTTTTAACCGGAGGCACACGATATGGAAATACGAGACCTGTTGGAACGCTGCATAGAAAAAAAAGCATCGGACCTGCACCTGACGGAGAAAGAGCCGCCGATACTGCGCATCGACGGAAAACTTAACCGCACGCCGGAAAGCGTGCTTTCCCGGGACGACCTTAAGCGCATGATCTACAGCGTGCTCACCAATACCCAAAAAGAGATGTTCGAGCGCGACCTGGAACTGGATTTTGCCGTGGCGCCCCCGGGCCTTGACCGTTTCAGGGTCAATATCCATTTCCAGCGCGGCGCGGTAGAGGCGGCATTCAGAAGAGTGCCCCTGACCATACCGACGATCCAGGAATTGGGGCTGCCTCAGCAGATCACGGACCTGGCGCGCAGGCCCAACGGCCTGGTCTTAGTCACCGGACCGACGGGCATGGGAAAGACAACGACCCTGGCGGCGATGATCAACCTGATCAACGAAGAGCGCGAATGCCTGATCATCTGCATCGAAGACCCCATAGAATTTTTGCATACCAATAAAAAAAGCATCCTCAAGCAGCGCGAAGTATACAGCGATACCCATTCCTTCGCGGAGGCCTTGCGCCACGCGCTGCGCCAGGACCCCAATGTCATCGTCGTAGGCGAGATGCGCGACCTGGAAACGATCTCCACCGCCCTCACCGCGGCCGAAACAGGGCACCTGGTGCTGGCGACCCTGCACACCCCCGATGCCCCGCAGACGATCGAGAGGATCATCGACGTATTTCCGCCTCATCAGCAGCAGCAGGTTAAACTGCAGTTGGCAGACTGCCTCCAGGGAGTCGTCTCACAGCTCCTGCTGCCCCATTCCTCGGGGCAGGGAAGGGTCCTGGCAACCGAGATCATGATCGGGACCCCGGCGATCAGGAACCTGATACGCGAGCAGGAGATCGAGCAGATCCCGACGCTGATGCAGACCGGCAGCCAATACGGCATGAAAACGATGGATAAATCGCTTAAAGAACTGGTGCAAAAAAGGATGATCACGCTGGATACCGCGCTCTCGAAAGTGAAAAACCCCGAAGAGTTCAAGCAGCTCTAAATTTTGAAAGGAAGAACGGTGAAAATAGAAGGCAAGGCCGTAAAGCTGCCCGACAATATCAATACGAATTTTATCATTTCCGGAAGGTATAAATTTTCCATAACCGACATGAAAGAGCTTGCCAAGCATATCATGGAGGATATCGACCCGGAATTCCCCAAAAAGATCACTCCCGGCGCGACGGTCATCGTCGCGGGAGAAAATTTCGGCATGGGCTCATCGCGCGAACAGGCCCCCCTGGTGATCAAGGAAGCCGGGATCACCTGCGTGCTGGCCAAGAATTTCGCGCGCATCTTTTACCGCAACAGCTTCAATATCGGCCTGCCGCTGGTGGAAGCGGATACCTCCTCCATTGACGAAGGGGACATCCTGCAGATCGACCTTGACCGCGGCATCGTGAATAACCTGACAAAAAACAGGCAGATCAACACAAAACCCCTGCCTCCTTTCATGCAGGAACTGCTCAAAGAAGGCGGCGCGGTGAATTACATAAAAAAATACGGAGGGTTCAAGTTCTGATGTATACGGCTACGCTTATCCCCGGAGACGGTATCGGCCCCGAAGTGACCGAGGCGGCGCGCAGGTGCATTGAGGCAACGGGCGTCGCGATCAATTGGGAAGAGGCGCTCGCGGGACAGACGTCCCTTGACAAAAACGGGTCCCTGCTTCCGGATGCAACCATCGATTCTATCCGCCGCAACAAGGTAGCGCTCAAAGGCCCGATCATCACGCCGATAGGAGGGGGTTTTCGTTCGGTCAATGTGGCGATCCGCCAGGCGCTGGACCTCTATGCCTGCGTACGGCCGGCAAAATCATACCAGGGCGTGCGCAGCCGTTTTGCCGACATCGACCTGGTGATCGTGCGCGAAAACACCGAAGACCTCTACGCGGGGATCGAGTTCGAACAGGGGACCCCCGCGGCGGCAAGCATCATCTCGGAGACCGAAAGGCTTTCCCAACGGAAGATCAGGCCTGATTCCGGGATCTCGATCAAGCCGATCTCAGCCTTCGCGTCCAAACGCATCGTCTCCTTTGCCTTTGAATACGCCCTCAGGCACAACCGCAAGAAAGTGACCATAGTCCATAAGGCGAACATCATGAAATTTACCGACGGGCTTTTCCTGAAAACCGGCAGGGAAGTCGCGAAAGATTACGCGGATAAGATAATCTTTGAAGAAGCCATCGTTGACAACATGTCCATGCAGCTGGTGCAGAAGCCTCAAAATTACGACGTACTCGTCCTGCCCAACCTCTACGGGGACATTATCTCGGACCTCTGCGCGGGCCTCATCGGCGGGCTGGGGATCGCCCCCGGCGCCAACATCGGAGAAGGGCTGGCGGTCTTTGAGGCGGTGCACGGCTCTGCCCCCAAGTACCAGGGGATGAATAAAGTCAACCCGGCGGCGATGATCCTTTCCGGAGCATTGATGCTTGACTACCTGGGAGAAACGGAGGCGGCGCACAGGCTGGAAGAGGCGCTTAAATCCGTCATAGCCGAAGGCAAAACGGTGACCTACGACCTCAAGCCCCACCGTGACGACCGCACTGCCGCAGGCACCAAGGAAATGGCAGACGCCGTCATACAGAAACTGAAGGCCATCCGCCTTTAACCGTGGCTAAAAAATGAAGATCAGCATTATCGGAGCCGGTAACGTCGGAGCAACCTGCGCCATGCGCATCGCCCAGGAAGGTTTAGGGCAGGTGCTGCTCGTGGATATAGCGGCCAGCCTTGCCAAAGGCAAGGCCGCAGACTTACAGGATGCCCGTTTCCTGCTTAAGTGCGACTACCATATTTCCGGCACCTCCGATATTGCGGAGATCAAAGATTCCAACCTGGTCATTGTTACCGCGGGGCTCGTGCGTAAGCCCGGGATGGCACGGGAAGAGTTATTAAGCAAAAATGCCGGCATCCTCGGGGAGATAGCGGAGAACATCGCCCGCCTTGCGCCTGAGGCAACCGTCATCGTGGTCACCAACCCCCTTGACCTGATGACCAGGCTCGTGCTTCAAAAAACCGGCTTTAAACGCGCGAAGGTATTCGGGATGGGGATATCCCTGGATGCCTCGCGCTTTGCCAATCTGATCGCCGAAGAATTGGACATCCCCACCGCCGAAATACTGCCCTGCCTGATAGGGAGCCACGGAGAGGGGATGCTGCCGCTTCCGCGGCTCACTTCCGTCAAAGGCGTTGTGCTCGATGAATTCCTGAATGAAGAGCGCTGCGCGCGCGTAGTAAGCAGGACAAAAGAACGGGGTGCTGAGATCGTCGGGTGCCTGGGGAACGCAAGCGCGTATTTTGCCCCTTCCGCGGCGGTCCTGGAACTTGTCAGGGCCGTGGTCAAGGATGAAAAACGCACCATCGGCGTTTCGGCGCTCCTGGACGGAGAATACGGGATCAAAGGCGCCTGCATCGGGGTCCCCTGCCGCCTGGGAAAAAAAGGGATCGAAAAGATCGTCGAGCTTGAGCTTGACAGCGAAGAGAAAAAAGCCCTTCTTCAGGCAGCCGAACGCTTAAAAGAACAATACTCTTTAATCGAACGCGCATAATGGAATATGATGTCGCGATAATCGGCGCAGGCTGGGCAGGGATCAACGCCGCCCTGAAAGCCCGGGAGTCAGGGCTATCCCCCATACTCATCGAAAGATCGCTTTCCGGAGGAACATGCCTGCACCGCGGCTGTATCCCTACCAAAGCACTTATTCAATCCGCAAAAATCCTCTCAACCCTTAAACGCTCGTCTGCTTTCGGCATCGCCTCCCAAGAGGCGGCGCTTGATTTCAACGCCGTCACCCAACGCAAGGAAAAAATAGTCGCTCAGATCCATGCCGGGCTCAAAAATAGCCTGCAGGGGATCGAATACGTCAATGCCGAAGCGCAGGTGATCTCTCCCCGCGAGGTAAAGACCCCTCTCGGGAAGGTCACGGCGCGGTTTCTTCTCATTGCCAGCGGTTCCCGGCCCCTTGATCCGCAGGCGCTTGGGCTTGCCGCCGGGAATATCATTACCAGCGACGGGATGCTGGACCTGCGAAAAATACCATCTTCGCTCCTGATAATAGGAGGAGGGGTCATCGGATGCGAATTCGCGAACCTCTACGCGTCTTTCGGGAGTACGGTCGCCGTCGCGGAACTCACCCCCCGGCTTCTGCCCGGCCTGGACGCTGAGATCGCAAAAAAACTGGAGACCGCTTTCAAGAAAAAGGGGATCCGCGTGCTTACCGGCACCGATGCGCGCACGCTGGACCTTACAGGCTATGAAACAGTGCTCTTCGCGGTCGGAAGGGCCGCGGATACCGCGCAGCTTGGCATCGAGGCCTTGGGGGTTGAAACGAGAAAAAACGCGGTGCTCACCGATGAATTCATGCGCACAAACGTCCAGGGAGTCTTTGCGGCGGGCGACTGCACGGCAAAAGCCATGCTCGCGCATGCCGCTGCGCACCAGGGAAGGCGGGCAATAGAGAATATGGCGCTGAGCAAACGGCAACAGCCGCCCATACCCTGCGATAACCTGGTGCCTTCCTGTGTCTATACCTATCCTGAGATCGCCAGGGTGGGCTTAAGCGAAGAGGAGGCGCAAAAAAAGGACATCGCGGTCACGGTTTTTAAAGCCGATTTCCTCGCTTCCGGCATGGCCAGGATCATGGACGAAACAACGGGTTTCATAAAGATCATCGCCGACCCCCGGACGAATGAACTTTATGGAGCATCCATAATCGGCCCGGGGGCAACCGAGCTCATCGGGACCCTGGCCGTCGCAATCAAGGCGCGCATGCGCGCGGATGAGCTGGCTGAAACGATACTGCCGCACCCCACGCTCTCCGAAATCATTACGGACGCGCTGAGGCAGAAAAGTGGATTGTAGCGCTTATCTCCTGGGGCTGGCCGATTATGCGCGCGCCTGGGAGCTGCAAGAACAGCTGCTTGCCGATACCATCGCAGGAAAATCCCATGCGAGCCTTATCGTCTGCAGCCACTACCCCGTGATCACCGCCGGGCGCCGCTTTGAGCCCGGGAATATGCTCGTTGACGAATCAACGCTCGCGCAGAAAGGGATCGCTTTTTACCGCGCGCAACGGGGAGGGGACATTACCTACCATGGGCCGGGACAGCTGACGGCATACCCGGTCATAAACCTGGCGGACTTTACCAGGGATATCGGCAGATACCTGCGCACGCTTGAATCCGCGGTGATCTCTTTCTCAAAAAGCTTAGGGGCGCCTGAGGCGCTGCGCAGGGACGGGTTTACGGGAGTCTGGGCCCGCGGCAAGAAGTTCTGCTCTATCGGGATCGCCCTCAAGCACTGGGTCAGTTTTCACGGCCTGAGCATCAACATCAAAAAAGACGACCTGGAAAACTTCTCCCTTATCAGGCCCTGCGGCATGGACATAGAGATGACCTGCCTTGAAGAGCTTTGCAAAAAAGAATTGTCGGTCCGCGACCTGGCCCGGCCGTTTATCGAACACTTCATGAAGGCATTTGAAAACAGCGGCTACCCGGCGTCTTTAAGCCGCAGGTAAAAAAGGAGGGCTTATGAAAGAAGTGATTCTACCGGCGCTCGGAGAAGGAATAGAAAAAGCAACGGTTTCCTATTGGTTCTTTAAAGAAGGGGACGCGGTCGCCGAAAAGAGCGACCTGGTGGAGCTGGCAACGGACAAAGCCACCTTTAACCTCCCCAGCCCCTGCGCAGGGGTGCTATCCCAGATACTGGCCGCAGAAGGCCTGGAAGTCAGGGTAGGGGAAAAACTCTGCCTCCTGGAAGAATCTTAAGCTTTTTTCCCGGGTGGCCCATGAAAAGAAAAAGAAGCCCGCTGAACGCTGCCGCGTTATTCCTGTGCTGGGCGCTCTGCATCCTGGGCGCGTCAGAAATAATTTTCAGGTTTTTACCGGTCTCTCACGGCATCAATCAAGCGCTCAGTTCCCGCCTGTGGTTTAAAGAATACTGGAAACCGGTCAACCGGCTGGGTTTCCGGGACTTTGAGATAGAAGAGAACGCCGCGGGCAAGAAAAAGGTCATCGTGCTGGGAGATTCTTTCGCGGCCGGGCACGGTATCCGTTCTGCCGAAGACAGGTTTTCAAACATCCTCGCTCGGAGCCTCGGCAAAGATTCGCGCGTCTTTAACCTGGGGGTAAACGGGGCCGGGACCCTGCGGGAGATCGAAACACTGCATGCCTTCCCCCTGAAGCCGGATATCCTGATCCTCAGCTACAGCCCGGACGATATAAAAGAACGCGCGCTCTCCCTCGGGGTAAAATTCGAGGGGTTCGCGCCGTATGAACGCCTGAACCCCTGGTTGAGATTTTTAGTTTCAAGGTCATACGCGTTAAACTTTGTATTCTGGAGGCTTCCGCACGCGGAGTACGGCCGTTATTTCTCGTTCCTTGAATCGGCTTACGCAAACGAAACCGTCTTTAACGCCCACCTGGGCGACCTGCGGCATTTCATCGATTACAGCCGGGCCCAAGGCGTACCGTTTTACGCGGTCATTTTTCCTTATTTTGGCGCTTCCGCGCAAAACCAGGTATACCTGGGGAAAATTGGTGATTTCTTCAAAGGCAATGGAATAGCGACGATAGAAGTCGCGCGCCTGACGGCAGGCATGCCGCCGGAGAAACTCGTGGTAAACAGGACGGACCAGCACGCCAACGAACTGGTAAACTCAATCGTGGCCGATGAGCTCTTTCGCAGGCTCACGGAAGACGGGAGATTCTGATGCGCAAAGATTTCCTGGTATTCGGCAACCCGCTTATCGAACAGCCCGAGATCGACGAAGTATGCGAGTGCCTGCGCTCCGGCTGGATAGGCACGGCAGGAAGGGTCACAAAATTTGAAGAGGCCTTCCGCCGTTATAAAAACACCCGCCATGCCCTGGCGCTGAATTCCTGCACGGCAGCCCTGCATCTTTCAATGCTTGCCGCCGGCATAAAGCCCGGCGACGAAGTGATCGTCCCGACCATGACTTTTGCCGCTACCGCCAACTCCGTGGTCCACGCGGGAGCGCGGCCGGTATTCGTGGACTGCGAGCGCTTGACCATGAATATGGACCCCGAAGACCTCGCGCGCAAGATAACCCCCCGGACGCGCGCGATCATCCCCGTGCATTTTGCCGGCAGGCCCTGCAATATGGACGCGATCATGGAGACCGCGCGCAGGCATGACCTTACGGTGATCGAGGACTGCGCCCACGCGATCGAAGCGGAATATCACGGAAAGCAGTGCGGGACTTTCGGAAGCCTCGGATGCTTTAGTTTCTATGTCACCAAAAACATCGTTACGGGCGAAGGGGGGATGGTCATCACGGACAACGAAGAATACGCGAATACCATCAAGGTGCTCGGGCTGCACGGGATGGACAAAGATGCCTGGAAACGTTTCGGAGACGAAGGGCACCGGCATTACGAAATAGTCTCATGCGGTTTTAAATATAACATGACCGACCTGCAGGCGGCGCTGGGGATACATCAGCTGCCGCGCATCGAGCGTTATTGGGAACGCCGCAGGCTGATCTGGCAGCAATACACCAAAGCACTTTCGGGCCTGCCGCTTGAGCTCCCCGAACCGGCGGAGGAGGGAACCCGCCACGCATACCATTTATACACCCTGCTCATCGATATCGAACAGGCAAAGATAACGCGGGATGAGTTCCTGGCGCGTATGATCGGACAAAATATCGGCATCGGCGTGCATTACATCGCGCTCCATCTTCACTCTTTTTACCGCTCGGCTTTCGGCTACAAGCGCGGCGATTTTCCCAACGCAGAGTGGATATCCGAACGCACGGTGAGCATCCCGTTCTCGCCGAAGCTCGCAGACGAGGATATCCAGGACGTAATCGAGGCGGTCAAAAACGCCCTGTATCCCTGAGGAAAAAACCGATGACTGACGGCTTAAAAACAACTGCCCTGCGGAGTTTGCGCGCCACTTCCGCCGCCGGGGCGCTGGGCATGCTCTTGCAGGCGGGGACAATCGCCGTGATCGCCCGGTTCCTCACCCCCTATGAACTGGGGCTGTTCGGCATCGCCGGCATCGTCTCGGAATTCTCGCAATGGTTCCTTGACCTGGGGCTGTCCAACTCGATCATCCATTACCAGAAAATAAGCCGCGAAACATTAAGCACCCTGTACTGGCTTAACGTGATCTTCGGCGCGGGTATCTTCGCGCTCATCTGCCTTGCTGCTCCGGCCCTTGCCGGATTCTACGGCTCGGCGGAATTATCGCCCTTGATCACGGTCCTGGCGCTCACCTTCCTTATCATCCCGCTGGGCAGCCAATTCAACACCCTCCTGCAAAAAGAACTGCGCTTCCGCACGGTCTCTTTCATCACGGTCACTGGCCAGGCTGTCGGCTTCATGGCAACGCTTATTTTCCTGCGCGCGGGCCTTAAGGTATATTCGGCAGCCTGGGGAACGGTGGCGGGGTGCCTGTGCTCATCGCTTTTATTCTTGATATGCGGGCGTTCGATCTATGCCCCGCTGCCGGCCTTGCGCTTTAAGGGAATACGCAAATTCCTTTCCTTCGGATTATTCCAGGTCTCCGAGCGGGCATTCGGCTATTTTACGCTCCAGGTCGACAGCCTGCTTATCGGCAAAGTGCTTGGCCTTCCGGCGCTTGGGTTCTACACGCTGGCAAAAAAACTGGTCCTCAAGCCGCTTTTTCTGGTCAATCCCGTGGTAACAAGCGTGTCTTTCCCGCTGATGGCAAAGATGCAGGATGACTTGGCAGCCTTGCGCCGCAGCTATCTTGCCATGCTCAACCACCTTTCTTCGGCCGCCTTTTTCTTTTATGCCTGCATAGCTGCCTTCGCAAGCCCCCTGGTGACTGTTTTATTCACCGACAAATGGTCGCCAAGCATAGGGATCATACAGATCCTGGCATTATGGGCAGCGTTGCGCTCAACCGGTATCCCCGTGACCTCGCTGATCCTTGCCCGCGGCCGCGTCGATTACGGCCTCTATTGGGCGCTGGCGGTCTTTTGTTTTACGCCGGCCATCATCCTGGCGGGAAGCGTATGGGGGATCACCGGGATCTGCCTGTTGCTGCTTGCGATGCAGGTGACCCTGTTTATCCCCGGCTGGTTCTTCCTGGTCAGGCCTCTCTGCGGGGCTTCGCTTAAACAACATGCGGGACAGCTCATCCGCCCGGCGGTTGCCGCGGGGTTGTCCGCGCTTTGCGGGTTTTTCCCGACACGCTCCATATCGCCGCCGCTGATCAGGATCGCCGCGGGAGGCATGATCTCATCGCTTTTTTTCCTGCT
The DNA here is from genome assembly GCA_028714055.1 of Candidatus Omnitrophota bacterium. GTDB lineage: Bacteria > Omnitrophota > Gorgyraeia > Gygaellales > Profunditerraquicolaceae > JAQTNB01. The sequence goes on along the minus strand of JAQTNB010000024.1, from coordinate 857 downwards.
GATCAGCAGCCGCTTAAACAAAAGGTTCCTGCAGTCGCTTGCCTTTTTTGTTTTCCCGGGCACAGGGAAAGCGCATGACAGATAAGCCTGTCGTCGCCCATATACGCGAGGTATTCTTTCTTCCTTCCGAAACGTCTCTGCATACCCTTATCTCAAAGCAGAAAAATTTCAAGCCCCTGTGCCTGGCGTCCGCTTTTAAGAATCTCGAGCGGTTCCCTTTCGCGCGCGAGGACTGTTATCGCGCCGCTATATGCAGGAACAGATTTGAAAGATATACCGGTGAGCTGGCAGGAAAGTATCGCGCTATCCCCGGCCTTTTGCGCAGGCTCAACGTCAAAATACTGCACGCGCACTTCGGCCCCAGCGGCAGTTTTATCCTGCCTTACGCGCGTCATAACGGCATTCCCCTGGTCACCAGCTTTTACGGATATGACGCATCCCAATTGGCAGGGCAAAAATCCTGGCAGAAGAGATACCGGGAACTCTTCAACGGCGGCAGCCTCTTTCTTGCCGAAGGCGAATACTTAAGCCGCCGGCTCATCCGCATGGGATGCCCTCCCGATAAGATCAGGATCCAGCGCACCGGGATAGCGCTTGAGCGGCTGCCTTTCCGGCAGCGCCTGCCGAAAAAAAGGGGAGAGAAGGCCATTCTTATCTTCTGCGGAAGGCTTGTGGAAAAAAAGGGGCTGCTTTACGCGCTGGAGGCGCTCAGAGACCTCAGAGATACAGATACAAACTTCGAATTCCGCGTCATCGGCGACGGCGGGTTAAAAAACAAGATAACCGCTTTTATCGTGCGAAACAAAATGCAAGGCTATGTCCGCCTATTGGGCGCGCTTGATTACGAAGGGTATATC